>CAYRBW010000115.1:0-337 GCA_964422575.1 uncultured Limnohabitans sp. | reverse complement strand
AACCTGCGCCCGTGACCCTGGCTCTCGCGCCAAAATTGCGGTTTTGTCGCATGACAAACGTGTGGACCCGATCGGCACCTGTGTCGGTGTGCGTGGCACCCGCGTCAATGCCGTGACCAATGAATTGGCTGGCGAGCGTGTTGACATCGTGTTGTGGAGCGATGACCCCGCCCAGTTCGTGTTCAACATCTTCGACACCGCCGCAGCGTTGTCATAGCCGCCCGATTCGATGTTGCGGAACACGGCAAATGTGGCGCCGGCATAGCGGTCCAGCTGCGTCAGCGCTTCGCGGGCGAGTGCGTTGTCCTCGTCCTCCTCGCCGGCCAGCAGCGCGTCC
>CAYRBW010000114.1:0-7454 GCA_964422575.1 uncultured Limnohabitans sp. | reverse complement strand
CTGCTGGGTCTGGCCGAAGCCACCGACTGTCGCCGTGTGCGGCTTTTGAGCTACTTTGGCGAGCGCTATCAAGGGCAATCCGAAAGCACGCAAGGCGTGTACATGCCGTTTTGCGGCAACTGCGACAACTGCCTGAACCCGCCCGAAGTCTGGGACGGCACCGATGCAGCGCGCAAGTTGCTGTCCACCGTTTACCGCACGCAACAAAGCAGCGGCCACCACTTTGGTGCAGGCCACACCATGGACATCGTGCGCGGCAAAAAAACCGACAAG
Organism: uncultured Limnohabitans sp.; assembly: GCA_964422575.1. Taxonomy (GTDB): domain Bacteria; phylum Pseudomonadota; class Gammaproteobacteria; order Burkholderiales; family Burkholderiaceae_C; genus Limnohabitans_A. Next base: position 7,181 of record CAYRBW010000114.1, on the reverse strand, counting down.
GTGGTGCAACGCGGCCACGAGAGCATCAGCACTTTTGGGCTGGGCTCGGACTACAGCGAACAGCAACTGCGCGCCGTGATGCGCCAGCTGATCGCGATTGGTGCACTGCATGTGCACACCGAAGACGGTTTCAGCACCCTGCACCTGACCGAGGGCTCACGCGCCGTGCTGAAGGGCGATGTGCCGGTGCAGCTGCGCGAAAGCACCAGCCAGCGCGCCGACAAGCGCACACGCAGCCGCAGCGCCCCATCACCCGCCGCCGCCAACCTGGGGCAAGACGCGATGGTCCGCTACATCAACCTCAAGGCCTGGCGCGCCGAAGTGGCCAAAGAACACAACCTGCCCGCGTATGTGATCTTCCACGACGCGACCCTGGCCGCCATCGCTGAAAGCGCCCCGCAAAGTCTGGGTGACCTGCAAGGCATCAGTGGGCTGGGGGTGAAAAAGCTCGAAGCCTATGGGGCGCAGGTGCTGCGGGTGTGCAATGGGGCGGCTTGAAGCGCCTTAAACCTCTCCGTCTTGTTCACCAGCTTCACGCTGGTGACGAATGCGGGCCACCATGCCCCGGTCCAAGCTACGCCTGCTCCGCAAGCCGCTGTTGTTCAAGCCACTGAACGCCAGCGCGCAGCTTCTTGGCCAGCGGTGACTTCGGATCAATCACCCGCCAAAATGGTGCCACCTCGGTCGTGGCCTTGCCACCGCAAATCTCGTCCCAAGCAGCTTCTGCCACGGTTCGCAGAAAGATCGCCGTGGAGACGGGGCAAGTGGCGTCTGCACCATGAAGCGAAGCAAGCTCACGGCGTACCTGCTGGATTTCTTTGGTTGTTCCGTATGGCACATGTCTTTTCAAGTAGTCATCCAGCTCCATCGGGCATGAGATGAGCAATCGCGATCCGGCCGGTATACCCGCAAAGTCCTTGTCCAGCGTCACGGTGTGCGGAGGCTTCGCACGCTTCTTGTCAGCCCACGTCTTGGCAGCTCTTGGCACTTCACGCTCCTGGTTTGTATTGCATGGCGCGATTCTCCCGAACAGCACGCACAGTGCAAATAATCCCCGTACAAACCCTAGCCTGGGGCACGGCCTGGCAGCTGCAAGGCATCAGCGCCTGGGCATGAAGAAGCTCGAAACCTACGAGGCGCGGGTGCTCAAGGTGTGTCAAGCTTTGTAGCGTCCGCGTGATAACGCCATTCTTGCGTGCGCCCACCGTAGCCATACGCTGTTGCACGAACATCTTCCACATGCACATAACTTTCTGAGTGCAAAGCGCCCAACACCGATTTGAAAAAATCAAAAACCGCTGCAATGAACTGCGCTTTTTCCGCCTTGGTGTTGGTTTCATCGGTGAGCTTGATGCCCAAGTAGAAGCTGTGCAGACCTTGTGCGGCCAATGTTTGCCCTCCCACGACCCAGTCTTGTGGGTGCACACAGGTGATCACCGTGGAAATCAACGCGGCTTTTTTGTGCAGCCATTGCACGGTCAGCTCGGACACACCGCTGGCAATGTGTTGTGTCAGCGCCGTTGAATGCGGTGCGCTGATCTGAATCTGGATGATGGGCATGGGAGTTCCTTTGAAAGCGTGGAATGAATAACAAAACGGTTTCAGTGGGGGCGCTTTCGAACAGGCTTGAACATGGTGGTCAATAAATATGTTGCATGCGCGAGCCTGCCCAGCCCCCAAACCATGCCCGAGCACAAAGCGTTCATCCATTCATTCAGGGCCATGCGCCGTAAGCGCTTTGCTTCTATTTTGGCCAGGGCGTGCAGTCTGGCCCTTTGTTCGTTGGTGAGTGAGGTGTTCATGCCGATCCCTGTGTGAAATGCTGATGTTTTGCACTTTAGTGATGTACTAGCCCCTTGGAAACCGGTTAAATTGCAAATTCATATTTCATTTATTGCAAAACAAACACCATGGAACTGGATGATTTACGAGTCTTCGTGCGGGTGACCGAATTGGGCACCTTGTCTGCCGTGGCGCGAGAACGGCATGTGCCTGTCAGTCAAATCACACGGGCCATGACACGCCTGGAATCAGCGCTGCAAACACGGTTACTGCACCGCAGTACGCATGGATTGAGTCTGACCGACGAAGGCGATATCTGCCTGGTGCAGGCGCGCCGCATATTGGAGAGTGCGGACACCCTGGACGGTGAATTGGGGCGTCATCGACAAGGGGTGCAAGGTTGGGTGCGTGTAGGCGTCAGTGCATTGATGGCGCAATGCGTGCTTATTCCGAACTTGCCGACTTTGTATGCACAGCACCCTGGGCTGCACCTCGACATCCGAGCCGATGACCGCATGGCAGACATGGCACGCGACGGCATCGACATCGCGATCCGCTCAGGACAAGTCGGCAACGATGGCTTGGTGGCCAAAAAGATTGGATTGGCCAGTCGCTCTTTGTATGCCGCACCGCGCTATTTAGCCCAACATGGCACGCCACAACACCCCGATGATTTATCCGATCACCACCTGATTGGCCTCAGCCATGTGCCCACCATGAACCACTGGGAGCGACTGGATGCACCCCAATCGTTGCATGTGCAAGGTGCCAGCCGCGTGGATCACACCGGTTTGTTGCTCAGCATGGTGCAAAACGGCGTGGGTATTTCTCGTTTGCTGGATGTGGCGGCACGCCCTTTGGTGGCCACTGGCCAACTGGTTCCTCTGTTACAAGGCTGCTTTGAGCAAGATGCCATCGCCATTTATGCCGTGATGCTGCCCGAACGACACCGCCTGCCCAAAATCCGTGCCTGTGTCGACCATTGGGCCGCCGTGTTGCAAGACCCTTGAATCAGGGCGCATCCACCTGAATCGCCCCGCGCCGAATCTGGTCGCGCTCCAGGCTTTCAAACAGCGCTTTGAAGTTGCCTTCTCCAAAGCCTTCATCGGCCTTGCGCTGGATGAATTCAAAGAACACCGGGCCGAGCAGGGTTTGGCTGAAGATTTGCAGCAGCAAGCGCTTTTCGCCGTTGGCGGTGGAGCCGTCCATCAGAATGCCGCGCGCCTGCAATTCGGCCACGGGTTCACCATGGCCTTTGAGGCGTTCTTCGAGCATTTCGTAATAAATATCGTTGGGCGCGGTCATGAGCGGGATGCCCGCCATTTGCAGCGCGTCCACACTTTTCAAAATGTCGTCGGTCAGCAGTGCGATGTGCTGGATGCCTTCGCCGTTGAATTGCATCAAGAACTCTTCGATCTGCCCACCGGTCTTGCCCGATTCTTCGTTGAGCGGGATGCGGATCATGCCGTCGGGCGCGGTCATGGCGCGGCTGGTCAGGCCGGTGTGGATGCCCTGGATGTCGAAGTAGCGGAGCTCGCGGAAGTTGAAGAGCTTTTCGTAAAAACCACTCCAGTAAGCCATGCGTCCTTTGTAGACGTTGTGCGTCATGTGGTCGATGAGCTTGAAGCCGTGGCCTGGCGGGTGACGGTCTACGCCGTCGATGAATTCAAAGTCGATGTCGTAGATGCTTTTGCCGTCTTCAAAACGGTCGATCAAATACAAAGGCGCACCGCCAATGCCTTTGATGGCGGGCAGGCGCAGCTCCATGGGGCCGGTGGGCACATCCACCGGTTGTGCGCCCATTTCAAGCGCACGCTCATACGCTTGGTGCGAATCCTTCACCCGAAACGCCAGCGCGCAGGCACACGGCCCATGCTCGGCAGCAAAGTACCCGGCCAGACTTTTGGGCTCGCGGTTAACGATGAAGTTGATGTCGCCCTGGCGGTAGAGCACCACGTCTTTGGATCTGTGCTTGGCCACCAGCGAGAAGCCCATCTGCTCGAACAGGGGCTCCAGAGTGTTGGGGGTGGGGGATGCGAACTCGACGAACTCGAAGCCGCACAGGCCCATGGGGTTGTCAAACAAATCGGCCATGAAAATCTCCAGTGAAAAGCAGGGCCGCGCTGCAAGGTGCGCGCGGCCCGAATTGAAATCGGTCAAATGAAAAGAAGGGATTGCTCAAAAGCCCTGCGGCGGTGCGCAAGGCTTACCCCGCGTGCTGCGCGCGAGGTGGATGCCGAAAATCAAAACCTGGATGGACATGGGGTTGGATGGTCGTTGCTGACGCTCAGGGTGTCAAGCGTTGAAACCCTGCCCACTTGTCGATTGCTTTGTATTGGGCCAAGAAACCATGGCCCAAACCATCAAACGACAGCCTTGAGAGCACGCAAACGCTCGATGTCGGTCGCACTCAGGCCCAAGCCCAGCAGCAGTTCATCGGTATTTTCACCTTGCTTGGGTGGCTGGTGGCGCACACCCAGTCGCTGCCCGCCCATGGTGAAGGGCAACAGCGCCGCGCGGGCGGTCTGGCCCGCTTTGGGGCCATCGGTCAGGCGCACATCGGCCAGGCCCCCGGTGGCGTTCAGGTGCGGGTCGTCAAACAACTCTTCGGGTTTCACAATGGGCGCAAAGGGCAAGCCCGCTTTTTCGAAAATCAAGGTCAGCTCGGTGGCGGTGAAAGCCTCCAAGCGGCTGCGCAACTCGGGCATCATCACATCGCGCTGCGACACACGGGCATTGTTGTCGCCGTAACGCGGGTCGGCTTTGAGGTCAGCAAAACCCAGCACATCGCAAAAGGTGGCCCACTGCGCGTCGCTCACAGCAGCCAAAAATATTTGCTCCCCGTTCTTGACTGTGAACACGTCGTAGACCCCCCAGGCCGAAATCCGGTTGGGCATGGGATCAGCGGCCTTGCCGGTGATGGCGTATTGCAGCATGTGCTGGCCCACCAAAAAGACGTTGTTCTCGAACAGGGCAGACTGGATCTCTTGCCCGCGCCCGGTGATGCCACGCTGGATCAGTGCGCCCAACACACCGATGGCGCCAAACATGCCGCCCATGATGTCGTTGACGCTGGTGCCTGCGCGCAGTGGGTCGCCAGGACGCCCCGTCATGTAGGCCAGGCCGCCCATCATCTGCACCACTTCATCGAGCGCGGTGCGGTGGTCATACGGACCGGGCAAAAAGCCTTTGAGGCTGGCGTAAATGAGCTTGGGGTTACTGGCCGACAAGCTGGCGTAGTCCAGGCCGTACTTGACCATGGAGCCGGGCTTGAAGTTCTCGGCCACCACATCGGCCGTGGCGCACAGGCGGCGTGCCATCTCGGCACCTTCTGAAGACTGCAGATTGATCTTGATGCTCTTCTTGTTGCGGTTGAACATCGGGAAAAAGCCAGCGCCCGAGCCCAGCAAGTGACGCGTGCGATCACCCTCGATGGGCTCGACCTTGATGACTTCGGCCCCCATGTCGGCCAACACCATGCCGCAAGTGGGGCCCATGACCATGTGCGTGAACTCGACGACGCGCAGGCCTTCGAGTGGGAGTTTCTTGTCGAACGCACTCATGGGCGCTACTCAGCGGTAAAACGCTTCGACCTTGCCTTTGAGCTTGATCAGCAGGGGCTGCCCTTTCCGATCGAGCGTCTTGCCAGCGGGCACACGCACCCAGCCTTCGCTGATGCAGTATTCCTCGACATCGTTGCGGTCTTTGCCATTGAAGCGGATGCCGATGTCGTGCTCGAACACGGCGCGCACATGGTGCGGGCTGCGGGCGTCAATCGACAGGCGGTCGGGCAGTTCGGGACGGGGGGTGGCACAAGAGGTGCTATCGGTCATGGTGAAGAACAGAAATTTGATACAGCTGCCAATTCTCGCTGATTTGCAAGGGCTTGCAGTAGCAGAATCCCGGGTCCTTCGTGGTCTGCTTTTTGTGCTGCCTCTTGTTCATCGGGTCTGACTTTTTGACCCTACGCCCTCACTTCATGACCTCTTCCCCCGCCGATACACTCGGCATTGATTTCGGCACCTCCAATTCAGCCATGGCCTGGCTCGGGCCTCAGGGCAGCGCCCACCTGATCGCACTGAAAGGCCAAGCGCTGGCCATACCCACCGCCGTGTTCTACAACGCCGAAGACCACAGTACCCACTTCGGGCGCGACGCCCTCAAGCACTACCTGGAAGGTACCGAGGGGCGTTTGATGCGTCCGCTCAAGCGTCTGCTGGGCAGCCCCCTGCTGCTGGAGACCACGCAGATTGCCCACCAGTCGATCAGCTTTCAAGACATCATTGGCACCTTTTGGGCCACCTTGCGCGAGCGCGCCACCCAAAGCCTGGGCACCGCGCCGCACCGCGTGGTGATGGGCCACCCGGTGAATTTTGTGGACGATGCCCCTGAGTGGGATGCGCAAGCCGAAGCCTCGCTGCGCCAAGCGGTGCAATCGGTGGGCTTTGACGAGGTATCGTTTCAACTGGAGCCCATCGCCGCAGCACTCGACTACGAGCAGCGCCTGACGAAAGAAAGCACCGTGCTGGTGGTCGACTTGGGTGGTGGCATCTCGGACTTCACTGTCGTGCGTCTGGGGCCCGAGCGCAGGCACAAGACCCACCGGCACACAAGATGTGCTAGCCACCATGGGCGTGAAGCTGGTGGAAGGCGATTTGTTTGGCGGTGTGGCACTGGGTCTGGCCTACAGTCGCTGAAAGCGTTGAACCCATAAGAAAAAAGCCACTCAGGCAAAACCGGAGTGGCTTTTTTGTACTGCGCTGTGTCCCTACTCAGGCCAGCAGCTCAGCGATAGGAGACCGCTGAGCCAGCTTCGCCTCAGACCTTCACCGCAGCCAGTGCCGCATTGAAGGTGGTGCTGGGGCGCATGATGGCGGCCAGCTTGGCTTGGTCGGGCATGTAGTACCCGCCAATGTCCACAGGCTTGCCCTGCACGGCATTGAGTTCTTCCACGATCTTCTTTTCGTTGTCGGTCAATTGCTTTGCCAAAGGTGCGAACTGGGCCGCCAGTGCGGCGTCTTCGGTTTGTACGGCCAATTCTTGGGCCCAGTACATGGCCAAGTAGAACTGGCTGCCACGGTTGTCGAGTTGGCCTGTTTTGGGCGAAGGGTTCTTGTTGTTGTCGAGCAATTTTCCGGTCGCAGCATCCAGCGTCTTGGACAAGACGCCGGCCTTTTTATTGCCGGTTTTCAGGCCCAGGTCTTCCAGCGACACAGCCAGCGCCAGAAACTCACCCAACGAATCCCAACGCAAGTGGTTTTCTTCGACCAGCTGTTGAACGTGCTTGGGGGCAGAGCCACCGGCACCGGTTTCGTACATGCCGCCACCGGCCATCAAAGGCACGACCGACAGCATCTTGGCCGAGGTGCCCAGCTCCATGATGGGGAACAGGTCGGTCA
>CAYRBW010000113.1:0-7538 GCA_964422575.1 uncultured Limnohabitans sp. | reverse complement strand
GATCGACTCGGGTGTGGGGCCGATGAACTGGAAACCGCTTTTTTCGACGCGCTCGGCGAAGTCGGCGTTCTCACTCAAAAAACCATAACCGGGGTGAATCGCCTCGGCATCGGTCACCTCAGCGGCCGAAATGATGGCAGGCATGTTGAGATAACTCAACGCCGACGCCGCCGGGCCAATGCACACGGCCTCTTCGGCCAACTTCACGTATTTAGCATCTTTGTCAGCCTCGGAATACACCATGACCGCCTTGACACCCAACTCTCGGCATGCACGCTGAATTCGCAAAGCGATCTCACCGCGGTTGGCCACCAGGATTTTCTTGAACATGAAAGACCCGTTTGTTTATTCAATGATGAACAAAGGCTGACCGTATTCCACGGCCTGACCGTTTTCACACAGGATCTGCATGACCGTACCCGATTTGTCGGACTCGATCTCGTTGAGGATCTTCATGGCTTCGATGATGCACAGGGTATCGCCTTCTTTCACCACCGAACCGATCTGAATAAAAGGCGCAGCGCCAGGGCTTGACGAGCGGTAGAAAGTGCCCACCATCGGCGATTTAACGGTATGCCCCACAGGGGCCACAGGTGCCGCAGGGGCAGCGGGCGCTTGTGCCACAGCGGAAGCAGCCGCAGGCGCAGCGGCCAGCGCGACCGGGGCCGCCTGTTGCATGGCCACAGGTGCAGCAATGCCCATGCTTTTGACAATGCGAACCTTGCCTTCTGCCTCGGTGATTTCGAGTTCAGAAACATTCGAATCGGACACCAAATCAATCAGTGTTTTGAGTTTTCGCAAATCCATAGATCCTCCATCGCGTTGAGCACATGTAATGGATCGAATTTACACCAATTTTCAATAAAACACTCAAAAGCACCGCCATTTAGATGCATCGAAGCCAAAATCGAGCTTGATCTGGTGAATTTGCTTGTCAAGTCATGAACTCAAGCGCCCTAAAGCGCCAAAAAGCGCCAAAAAGCGCCCTAAAGCCCGCTCAAACCGATACAGCACGCCACGCCATCAAATCAGCTTGCGTCAATTGCCCCATTTTCTCCCTCCAAATACTGCCATCTGCCTTGAAAAATACAGTAAACGGCACCGCCCCCGCAGCATTCCCCAAAGATTTGGCCAATGTTGTTCCCGTCAAACCTGCCATTCCCACAGGGAAACCCAGTGGGTGACGCTCTAAAAAACGGCGCACAGCACTCGGTTGGTCAATGGCCAAAGCCAGCACTTGATGGCCGTTGGCTCTGTTTTCACGCCAAAAGACATCCATCATGGGCAATTCATCGACACAAGGCGGGCACCAAGTAGCCCAGAAGTTCAGCAACAAGGGCTTTCCTTGAAATGCCGACATGGACAGCTTTTGACCTGAAGGCGTTTCAAACTGCTCTGACCAGACCGGGTGACGACGCGCCTGCACAACCGCTTTGGGCTGAAAACGCCACAAAGCCAAGCCCATGCCCGCCACAGCAGCACCCACGCCAGCAGCCCAAATCACCTTGCGCCTTAAAGCGCTTGCACTTTGATCGTTCATCTCCAGATTGTCTTTCTTTCAAGCCACCAGCAAGCGTTTGAGCGCCATCAGATCCCCACGAGGGGATCGGCCTTGTGCGTCAGGCAACAAGGCCCCACGCAAATCGTCCAAATCGTGAATGCGCAGGTGAACACCCACATCCTCATTCAACGCTTCGCAAAAGCTGTGCAAACTCAGCACATCCACATCGTCCCCGTGCACGCCTCGAACCGTCTGAACTTCGTAGCGCTGATTCTGATTGATGAGCGCGATTTCGGCCGATTTGGGATCGTCACAAAACAAGGCCAGGTCAATATCACACCAACGGGTGGCCCAACCTTGCCAAACTGCGCCGCCCAAGTGAGGGCGAAATTCAGCCAGCCGCGTCATCCAAAGCTGCGCCAACTGGCGTAAAGCCAACAACTCCCCGGCTTGGGTGTCTGCGTAAAACAGCGCGATGTAGTTGCGCACTTCCGACTCGACCACCTCATTGCTGGGCAAAGCCGTTCGGGGCGATAGCCCCAAGGCTTTCAGCGCGCGATGCTTGGCGGGCCCAAAAGCCAGCCCCTCCTCCACCACCCAGCGGGCAGCTGTTGCAGCAATTTCGAGGGCAACTTCATTCATGGATACCGATTGTGCACGTGCCGCCACATGACCCAAGCCGGTGCCCCCTAAAATCCCTGCATGCATATTCATATTTTGGGCATTTGTGGCACCTTCATGGGTGGTTTGGCGGCATTGGCGCGAGAAGCCGGGCATCGGGTCACCGGCTGTGACGCAGGTGTTTACCCCCCGATGAGCGAGCAACTGCGGGCATTGGGCATCGACCTGATCGAAGGCTTTGACGCCGACCAAATGGCCTTGAAGCCCGACATGTACGTGATCGGTAACGTGGTCAGCCGCGCGCGCCTGCCTGATGGCAAGCCCCAATTCCCGCTGATGGAAGCCATTTTGGAAGCAGGTGCGCCCTACACCAGCGGCCCCCAGTGGCTGTCCGAGCATGTGCTGCAAGGCCGCCATGTGCTGGCCGTCGCAGGCACCCATGGCAAAACCACCACCACCTCGATGCTGGCCTGGGTGCTGGATCAGGCGGGGCTGACGCCGGGCTTTCTGGTCGGTGGCGTGCCGCTGAACTTTGGCGTCTCGGCCCGGCTGGGGAGCGGCCCCTGCTTTGTGATCGAAGCCGACGAATACGACACGGCGTTTTTTGACAAGCGCAGCAAATTCGTCCACTACCCCGCGCACCGCCATCCTCAACAACCTGGAATTCGACCACGCCGACATCTTTGACAACCTGGCCGCCATCGAGCGCCAATTCCACCACCTGGTGCGCACCGTGCCCGGCTCGGGCCGCGTGGTGGTCAATGGCCTGGAAGAAAGCCTGACCCGTGTGCTGGGCCAAGGCTGCTGGAGCGAAGTGCGCACCTTTGGCAGTGCCGTGAGCGACTTTGTCGCCGAAGGCGAGCCCTCGCACTTCAAAGTGTTACAGACCACAAAGCCCGTGACCGAAGTGCAATGGGCCCTTGGCGGCGTGCACAACCAGCTCAACGCGCTGGCGGCCATCGCCGCCGCTGAGCATGTGGGCGTGGACCCGGCTGTGGCCGCGCAAGCGTTGACCCGCTTTGAAAACGTCAAACGCCGCATGGAAGTGCGCGGCACAGTGGGTGGCATCACGGTGTACGACGATTTTGCCCACCACCCCACGGCGATCCGCACCACCGTCAACGGTCTGCGCCGCAAGGTGGGTGATGCCCGCATCCTGGCGATCTTTGAGCCACGCAGCAACACCATGAAACTGGGCACCATGAAAGCCCAGCTGCCCTGGAGCCTGGAAGAAGCCGATCTGGCGTTTTGCCATTCCGCTGGGCTGGGCTGGGATGCCGAGGCAGCACTACAGCCCATGGCTTCTAAAGCGCAGGTGGGTGCCAACATCGACCAAGTGATTGCGCAAGTGCTGGCCCAGGTGCAAGCCGGCGACCACCTGCTGTGCATGAGCAATGGTGGGTTTGGCGGCATTCACGCGCGGCTGCTCAAGGCATTGGGCAACAAGCTGCCATGACCCTCCACGGCTTTGCCTGTTTGCCTCTGTTTGCCTCTGTTTGCCTCTGTTTGCCTGTTTGACCACAGCTTCATCCGTGTGCAAGAGCAGGCCACGCCCCCCAAGCCGCGAGCTTGGGGGGGTGTGTTGTTAGCCATCAACATCGCCGTCAATCGCTATAAATAGCCATCGCTATAAATAGCCATAGCCATAAATAGCCATAGCCGACGCCATGCCCTTTGATGGACATGGCCCACCGGGGCCTGTGCCATTTTCAAAGCCAGCGGCTGTCCCCATGCGATTTTCAAGCACAGGGGGACAGCCGCTACTTTGTCAGTGCACAGCGTCAGAGCACAGAGTAGACCGTGCGGGTGTCCACCAACAAGGTGTAGGTCTCCGCCTTGTAAAGGTATTGGTACACGTCATAGGTCGCCCCACTGATCGTCACATCCACCGCAGACGAGCCGAGTGCACTGCTGGTCGTGGTGAACGTTGCACCGCTCACATCGGTGATGCTGCTGCCAGCGGCCACGGCCACGGCCACGGCGTCTTCCAACAGAAGGCTGAAATTACCGGTCACCCCGCCCGTCGTTGGCGCCAACACCTGGAAGGTTCGCGACACCGCATTACCCGTCGTCCACTGTTCAAGCTGGGTCATGCCGGCGGTCACCAAGGCACTGGTGCCTGCCTTCAGGTATTCAAAACCGGTGATCTTGTTGCCGACATCCCCACCGAGGCCTGACGTGAAGTCCATCGCTGAAGCACTGTTCGACAAGGTATCCAGACCAGCGCCCCCCTTCACATCCAGGGGCGCAAAATTGGCAAACCCCGTCCATGTGGATATATTCGAAAGTGTAAAGACATCGTTCCCCGCGCCCAAGTCAATGCTCATGACCCCGTCAGTTAGCCTTGCTATTGGGGCACTCGAAGAGAGGTTCACAAAGTCGTTGCCATCTCCCGTGCTGACGGGGGCCATTGAGAAGCCGCGGCCGAATCCATAGAAGAAGCTATCCACTCCAGAGGTACCCACGACATCGTTGTCAATGATCAAGTACTCACCCGTCCGGTGGTAAAAGTCAAAGCTGCTACTCATGCTGAAGTCCAACCAGAAGCCCTCATTGACTTCAATCAAAGAATCGTCTGCCAAAGTCAGATCGATGGGTTTGGAGCTCTCTCCCACATTAAACGTCACTGCCCAATAACCCGGCGTCGCGCCACTGGCAGGCTGGACTTGGTTGCTCACATCGAAGTCCGCATCCGTCGCGTAGAGCGAGCCTCCTGTGCTAAGCCCCCGTCGGTAGTAAACGGTTTCACTTGTGCTGGTGTCCGTTCTGCTCAAAACGCTTCTGAACACCTGCCCTTCTTGGCTTACACTGTTTTGAGTCCAGGTGTAAGTGCCATCCGTGAGGGTCTGGAAGGTGTTCGAGCCGGTGGCCGTTGAGTTACCGCTGTGTGTGTTAAACGGATCATCGTTCAAAATGGTGAGGCTGCCGGTGCTGTTGGTGAAGACCCCTTGGCTGGGGTTCGACAGCGTGAGTGTGATGACCTCACCGGCTTCGGCCACACGGTCTGGGGTGATGGCGGCATACACATATTTTATGGTTTCACCTGCGGCAAAGGTCAATGTGCCAGACGTCACCGCGGTATAGTCGGTCCCCGCCGTGGCCGTGCCACTCAAGGCATAAGACACCGTTGCCTCTGTGTCGAACACGCCGGTTCGGGTGATCGCGAAATACGCCATACCCGTATCTTCAAAAGCGTTGGGTGCTGCAGTCACAGCAAAACCCATGGTGTCGTTGTCGGTGATGGTGGCGCTGGTGCTGGCGCCGGAGATGGTGCCCACACTGGCGTTGCTGATGACACCGACCACGGTTTCATTGATCTCCACTTCTGTGTCGTTGTTCACCGCCACACGCACCACTTTACTGTTCTCGCCGGCCAAGAGGTTGAACGTTTGGGTGAGCGCCGTGTAGTCACTGCCCGCCGTGGCGCTGCCGCCGTTGGCTGCAAAGTCGATGCTCGCAGCTGCCGACACATTGCCCGTGCGGATGATGGTGTAGCTGATGAAGCCTGCGTCTTCATTGACGTTGGTGCTGACCACGAACCAGCTCATACTGTCGTTGTCGGTGATGGTGGCGCTGGTGCTGGCGGTGGGGATGGTGCCCACACTGGCGTTGCTGATGACACCGGTCACGGTTTCAGTGCTCTCCACTTCTGTGTCGTTGTTCACCGCCACAAGCACCACTTTGCTGCTCTCACCGGCCACGAAGTTGAGTGTTTGGGTGAGGGCTGTGTAGTCGCTGCCCACCGTGGCCGTGCCGCCGTTGGTCGCAAAGTCGATGCTCGCAGCCGCCGACACATTGCCCGTGCGGGTGATGGTGTAGCGGATGAAGCCCGCGTCTTCATAGACGTTTGAGCTGCTCAGCGACCAGTTCACGGTGTCGTTGTCGGTGAGGCTGAGGGTTCTGCTGGCGGTGGTGATGGTGCCCACACTGGCGTTGCTGATGACACCGATCACGGTTTCATTGATCTCCACTTCTGTGTCGTCGCTCACCGGCACATACACCATTTTGCTGCTCTCACCGGCCAAAAAGTTGACTGTTTGGCTGACCGCCGTGTAGTCGCTGCCGGCCGTGGCCGTGCCGCCGCTGGTCGCAAAGTCGATGCTTGCAGCCGCGGACACATCACCGGTGCGGGTGATGACGTAGATGAATACGACTGCGTCTTCAGTGCTGCCTGTGCCGCTCACCGCCCAGGTCACGCTGCTACTGTCGTTGATCGTGACCGTCGAACTGCTGCCCGAGACCCCCGTCGCCAAAACGCCTTGACTCGGGTTATAAACGATTGCCGTCAGCGTCTCGTTCGCTTCGATCACGTTGTCACTGAGCAAATTGACCCACACCCGTTGTGTCAGTTGCTCTGGCGCGAAAGCAAGCGTTGTGGGGGCAAAGGCCTCGTAGTCACTGCCTGCCACAGCGGTCGAACCGCTGCTGAGCTTGAACACAATGGTGGCGGCTTGTAGACTGCTTTGGCCGACGCTGCTGCGTGTGATGTCCCACCCGATTGTGCCGGCGTTTTCCTGCACGGTGCTTGCCACAGGGGTCAAAGTCCACGTCACCGCGCGCTCTGCCGCCTCGTCGTCATTGATGGTTCTCTGGACAGAGTTATTGACTCCAAGCTGGCCGATGCTCGGATTGGACAGGTAAACGTACAGATTCTCTGACGATTCAGCCACCAGATCGTTCACCAAAGGCACAAAAACCGTTGCGCTGGCCTGTCCGGCTGCAAAACTCACCGATTGATTGTTCACAGACACATAGTCGCTACCGGCCTTGGCCGTGTCGTCTAGGGTCGAAAAATTAATGGTGGCCGCCGAACTCAAATTACCTGTTCGCACAATCGTGACCGCCAATTGAGCAGCGTTCTCATGAACGGTCGTGCTTGTGTTTATGCTGTCAATCGACCAAATCATGTTGTCGTTGTCGGTGATGATGGCACTGGCACTGACGCTGCTGGCGCCGATGCTGCCCACACTGGCGTTGCTGATGACAGCTCGCACGGTTTCATTGCCCTCCACTTCTGTGTCGTTGTTCACTGCCACCCACACCACTTTGCTGCTCTCGCCGGCCAAGAAGTTGAGTGTTTGGGTGAGCGCCGTGTAGTCGCTGCCCGCCGTGGCCGTGCCGCCGCTGGTCGCAAAGTCGATGCTCGCAGCCGCCGACACATTGCCCGTGCGGGTGATGGTGTAGCTGATGAAGCCTGCGTCTTCAGAAACGGTTGAGGTGCTCACCGCCCAGGCCACACTGTCGTTGTCGGTGATGGTGGCGATGGTGCTGGCGGTGGTGATGTTGCCCACACTGGCGTTGCTGATGGTACCGACCACGGTTTCATTGCCCTCCATTTCTGTGTCGTTGTTCACCGCCACAAGCACCACTTTGCTGCTCTCGCCGGCCAAGAAGTTGAGTGTTTGGCTGAGGGCTG
>CAYRBW010000112.1:5329-7590 GCA_964422575.1 uncultured Limnohabitans sp. | reverse complement strand
GGTGTGCCCTGATGCCTCAACCCGCCAACGACATCGATTACCGCCTCGCCTTTGACCTGGCCCCCATTGGCATGGTGCTCTCGCGCAACCGCACCATGGTCGACTGCAACCAGCGTGTGTGCGAGATGTTTGGTGTGCCCCGCGAACAACTCCTCGGTCAGACCTTTCAACTGCTCTACCCCAGCGCGGACGAATACGAACGCACCGGACAGCGCATCAGCCCCATCCTGAACGCCAAAGGCGTGTACGCTGACGACCGCGTCATGAAGCGGGTGGGCGGGCGCTTTAAAGGCGAAACCTTTTGGTGCCATGTGACGGGTCGTGCGCTCAACCGCGACGCGCCGCACGAGGCAGGCATCTGGACCTTTGAAGACTTGTCGGCCCGCAAACCCGTGAAAGCCGAGCTCACCGCCCGCGAACGCGAAGTCGCCGCCCACCTGATGGATGGACTGACCAGCAAGGAAATCGGCAAAGCTCTGGGCATCAGCCACCGCACAGTGGAGATTTACCGCGTCAAGCTCATGCGCAAATACCAGGCCTCAGGGGCTGCGGATTTGATTCAGAAGTTGGTGCGGGGGTGAACCCCCAGAGGCTCAGGTTTGGGACAAACCCACCACCCGCCACCCGCCGCAAATGCTGTGCCACCCCACCAAACTGCTGCTCGATCACCGTCAGCCGTTTGAAGCCGTGGCCCACGGCCAGCTCGTCGGTCATGCCCATGCCGCCGTGCAACTGCACCGCACCCTGCCCCACCAGACGGGCCGCACGCAGCACCGTCACATGGGTCGAGGAAACCCGCTCGCCGCGGCGCTCCGGGCTGTCGCCCGCCGCATCGGCACAAGCGCCCACTGCGGCGGCGGCTTGCACCAGCGCAAGGTACATGTCGGCCATGCGGTGCTGCAAAGCTTGGAAGGCGGCCAAGGGCTGACCAAACTGTTTGCGTTGGCTGGTGTAGTTCAGCGTGTCGCGCATCAGGGCCTGCATCACGCCCACAGCTTCAGCTCCTGTGGCCAAGGTGGCCGTGTCCCAGGCTTGCATGAGTGCGGGCAGCGCATCGCCCTGCCCGATGAGGGCCAGCACGGGCGTTTGGTCAAAGGCCAACTCTGCAGCCCAGGCACCGTCGATCAAGCGAACATCGCGCCGCTGCACGCCGCTGGCTGCGGGGTCGATCAGGCAGATGCGCAGCTGGCCCGCTTCGTCTCGCGCACTCGTCAGCCAGTGGGTGGCCCCGGGCGCGCCGCGCACCAGGGCTTTGCGTCCGTTGATGTGCCACTGACCGTTCGAGTTGTGCAAGCGGGTTTGCACCCGACTCAAGTCAGTCCGCCC
Organism: uncultured Limnohabitans sp.; assembly: GCA_964422575.1. GTDB lineage: Bacteria > Pseudomonadota > Gammaproteobacteria > Burkholderiales > Burkholderiaceae_C > Limnohabitans_A. The sequence continues at coordinate 6,264 of CAYRBW010000112.1, read as the reverse complement.
CATAGGCTCCAACGCCGCCACGGCCAGGCGCACTTGGCCGTCGGCCAGGCCTTGCAGCAATGCATCGGCAGCCGGGTCGCCCAGTGCTTGCAGCAAGCTCGCGCCCAGCACGGCGGTGCTGTTGTAGGGTTCGGCCACCAAAGCCGCGCCCAAGGCCTGGCAGATCAGCATTTGCTCGGGCAAACCACCGCCCATGCCTCCTAAGTGCTCGGGCAGTGCCGCGCCCAAGAGGCCCAGCTCACGGCTCAAGCCTTGCCACAACGGCGCAATCGCTTCTGGTGAGGCGATCATCTGGGCGCGTTTGTCGAAAGGCAGCTTGTCTTGCAGCCAGCCTTGCAGACTGGCCAGCAGCATGGCCTGCGTTTCGTCGGTGGGCATCACGGGCTCCATCACCTCGGAACCCCAAATGTGGCGAGCGATCAGGTTGCGTTGGACTTCGTTGGTGCCGCCATAAATCGAGGCTGCGCGGTCATTCAAATACGCACGGGTGGCGAACACCGACTCTTCAGGCACAGGCAGCGCGTGGGCGCCGGCCTCTTCCACCGTGAGGCTGGTGGCGCCGTCAGGGCCTGCAATGCTCAGGCCCAACTCGGTCAGGTGCTGCTTAAGCTCGGTGGCCAGCACCTTGCCCATGGACGGGGCTGCAGGCAGCCAACAAGGCGGCGCACCGCCGCCAATGCGCGCCGTGAGCACCTGTTGCTCCCAGGCGTGCAAGGCGTCGATGCGGCACTGCGCGTTGGCCAGGGTCAAGGCAATGTCTTCTTGCTCCGTGTCTGTCGGCCCCGCTTGGGCAAACGCCTCGCTCAATGAATCGTGCAGCCGTGCCAGACGGCCCCGCAAAAAAGGCGCAGACGAGCCACTGCGCTCGTGCTCCAGCAAGAATTTGGCAATGGTCCAACCTTGGTTTTCTTCGCCGATCAGGGCGTCAGCGGGGA
>CAYRBW010000112.1:0-5319 GCA_964422575.1 uncultured Limnohabitans sp. | reverse complement strand
CTCGTCAAAAAAGACCTGATTGAATTCGTGGTCACCCGAGATGCTGACGATCGGTCGGATCTGGATGCCCGGCTTGTTCAGCTCGAACATCAAGAAGCTGATGCCTTGTTGCGGTTTGCCGCTGCTGTCGGTGCGCACCAGGCAAAACATGTGGGTGGCGCTGTGGGCGTGGGTGGTCCAGATCTTGGAGCCGTTGATCACCCACTCGTTGCCTTCTCGACGGGCGCGACATTGCAGCGAGGCCAGGTCGGAGCCCGAGCCCGGCTCGCTGTAGCCCTGGCACCAGTAGCTCACGCCGTTGCGAATGTCGGGCAACCAACGCTCTTTTTGGGCCTGCGTGCCAAACGCCACCAGCACGGGCGCAGCCATCACCAAGCCCAGAGGCGAAACTTTGGGGGCATTGGCCGCCGCCATCTCGCTGGCAAAAATGTCGTGTTGCCTTGGCGTCCAGCCACAACCTCCCCACTCGACTGGCCAGTGCGGGGCAGCCCAGCCACGCTTGGCCAAAATCCGTTGCCACGGAATGCCCACTTCGTAGTCCGAAAAAATACCCGAGGTGCGGTGCCCGCCCAAACGGATCTCGTCGGTCAGCTCAGCAGCCAAAAAGGTGCGCACTTCGTCACGGAAAGCCTGCTCTTCTTTGCTCAAGTTCATGGGGTATTCACTCCAAGGGACGGAAAGAAAAGGCCGCCATCGCCTGATAGCGCCCTGATCAATGACAGATTCAGAAACCGACGTAACGCACAAAGTTGGCTTCGTCTTCGCGCACCGACTTGACGGTGTTGGCCACAAAGTCTTCGTCCGGATAACCCAGGGCGATGCAAATCATGATGTTCTGGTCGTCCGGAATGCCCGCGTGCTCGCGCACCACGGCCGACTGCATGATGCCTTGCCCGTTGATCACGGTGCCCAGGCCTCGCTCCCAAGCGGCCAGCACGATGGCGTGCGACAAGGCTCCCAGGTCAAACTGACTGATGGCGGCGGGCTCAAGATATTTGTCATAGGTCAGCACCAGCGAGACGGGCGCATCGAACTGCCGAAAACCGCGCATCACCCAATCAGTGCGGCGTTCTTTGTCGTCGCGGGCGATGCCCATGGCATCAAACAGCTGAATCGCGATGTCGACCTGGCGTTTGCGGTGAATACCTTCATAGGCCTCTTTCATCGGGAAGTCGCGCTTGGGTGGCACGCCCTTGACCATGTTCTCGGTATTGCCCCGGCGGATGCGCTCAAGGGGTTCGCCCGTGACCACATGCACATGCCAGGGCTGCGTATTCATCGACGAGGGCGACCATTTGGCCACCGCGAGGATCTCTTCGATCACCTCACGGGGGACCGGTTTTTGCTGGTAACCGCGGATGCTTTTGCGGACCTTGATGAGTTCTGAAAATTCCATGGGTGTTGTATCTCCTCGCCCGAGAATCGGTGAAAAGACGCCCCCCGTCAATGCGCGCTTGTAGCCTGGGTTACTCGAAGCTCAGCCCTGGGCTTGTACCACTTCGGTGACCGTGCGAAAAGCATCAATGGCGGTGGGGAAACCGCAATACACCGTGGCGTGCAGCATGACTTCACGCAGTTCCTCAGGCGTGGCACCGTTGTTCAGCGCCCCGCGCACGTGGGCCTTGAGCTCGTGCTGTTTGCCCTGGGCCGTGAGCATGGCCACGGTGATCAGGCTACGGGTCTTGAGGTCCAGACCTGGGCGTTGCCAGACATTGCCCCAGGCGTTGGCTGTGATGAATTCCTGCATGGGCATGGTGTAGTCGTTGGCGGCACCCAAGGCGCGGTCCACATACTCTGGGCCCATGACCTGGGAGCGGGTGGTCAGGCCCGCCTGGAAGGCGGCGTCATCGGAGCGGGCCTCGCGGGCTTGCTCAATGGGTGAACGGTCGGGTGTGTTGGACATGACAGGCTCCTTGAAGTGGGGTGAGCATAATCAAAAGCATCAACCATAGGAAATACCATGAGCACACCTCACACCCCACGCTATCCTGCCCCCGAAATCAAGGACTTGCCCGAAGACATCAAAGCCAAAGTGCTGGAGGTACAAGAAAAAGCCGGATTTGTACCCAATGTATTTTTGGCTTTTGCGCGTCGCCCGGCCGAGTGGCGAGCCTTTTTTTCCTACCACGACGCCCTCATGGTGCCCGAGTCGGTGGGGCGCGAAAGCGGCCTCACCAAGGGTGAGCGCGAGATGATCGTGACCACCACCAGCGCGGCCAACCACTGCCTGTATTGCGTGGTCGCACATGGTGCGATCTTGCGCATCTATGAAAAGAAGCCGCTGGTGGCCGACCAGGTGGCCATCAACCACCACAAGGCCGACATCAGCCCGCGTCAACGCGCCATGCTGGACTTTGCGATGAAGGTCTGCCAGCACTCCGACGCGGTACAAGACGCTGACTTCACCGCGCTGCACGCACACGGCTTCAACGACGAAGACATCTGGGACATCGCAGCCATCACCGCGTTCTTTGGTCTGTCTAACCGCATGGCCAGCTTCAGCGGCATGATGCCCAACCCCGAGTTTTACTTGATGGGCCGCGCGCCCAAAGCCAAACCTGCCGCCTGAACAGGCTTGGCCAGCAAGGCCCAGGCCATCTGGGTCAGCGCGTCTTCAAACGCCGGGCTGCCCAGTAAAGGCGACTTTTCCAGACTGGCGCTGCGCAAGGTGCCAATCACCGAGCGGGTCAGCACAAACATCTGCGCCGTGCTGGGCCGCTGCAGTGCGGGATGGGCGATGCGCTCAAAAAAGATCGCCAGTCGGTCGGCCACCTGGCGCACGGCGTTGGCGGTCTCGTCGGGCTTTTCCAGGGTCCAGCCCAGACGGATCAAGGTCTGGCTCAGGCCCTTGCCCTTGGCAAAACCTTGCAACAGGATGTGGATGGCTTTGCCCAACAGCTCATGGCCATCCATTTGCTGCACATCTGCGCGTGTTTCCAGTTCACGTAGATACCCCTCCAGCTCTCGCAGCACCAAATCCTGACCGCGGGCGGACATGGCGCGCACCAGCATTTCCTTGCTGGGAAAGTACTGGTAGAGCGTACCAATCGAAAACCCGGCTGCTGTAGCCACCTTGTTGGTGGTTAAACCGGCCTCGCCCTCCTTGTCCAAAATCTGAGCAGCGGCCTTGAAAAGGGTTTGAATGGTTTGCTGAGCTCGCGCCTGCGTTGGCTTGCGACGCCCGTCTGGTGAGGCTTGCAACTTGTTGACAGGTCTAGATGCGGGCATGTGATTAGCCTTGTGTAAATCTGAGCAGTTTGCGAGTTGTGCAGCGCCCAAAAAGCTGAATAATGCTCATATTCTGACCGAATACGGAAACCTGAACATGCAAATAAGCACAAGCACACCACAAGCCCCCACCAATTTGACGGTGCGTCGCCTCTTGGTGGACCTGTCCCAAGGCTTCTCGCGCCACTGGAATGGCGGCGATGCTTTTTTGACCGCCTATGCCAATGCTTTGTCAATGAGCTTCCCGGTGGGTGAACAGTCCTTCATTGACGCGGTCAAAAACGGGGCCAAAGCCTTGCCCGACACTCCCGAAAACGCCGACCTGAAAAGCGTGGCCATAGGCTTCATCGGTCAGGAAGCGACCCACCGTCACCTGCACGGTCTGTACAACGCCCATCTGGAAAAGCAAGGTTTGATCAACCACTGGGGGCCACGCGCCGAGCGGCGCCTGAAAAAAGGCCGTGAAGAATTCTTCAACAAAAGCGCCAAAGGCCACTTGCACGAGCTGGCCATCACCGCCGCATTTGAGCATTACACCTCGATCTTTGGCGACTTGACACTCAATCGCATCGACCATCCCGGCGACTGGTTTGCCGCAGCCGAAGAACCCCTCAAGACCCTGTGGCGTTGGCATGCCGCTGAAGAGTCCGAGCACAAATGTGTGGCTTTTGACCTTTACCAACGCTTGGGTGGCAACCACGCTTGGCGCATGCGCTGGTTCTGGTACGTGACGATTCAGTTCAGCACGGATGTGATGAGACAAACCATCAATAACCTTTGGCACGACAAAACCCTGTTCAAGCCGGGCACCTGGTGGTCAGCGGGCAAGTTCCTGTTTGGCCGTCACGGCATGGTTTGGCGTGTGGCCAAACCGATTTGGGAGTACACCCGCAAGGACTTTCACCCTCTGCAGCTGGGGCACCCGACCCAAGCCAGCGATTGGTTGAACCAACACGCCAACCAATGGTCGGCTGTGGGAGCTAAGGCCTAAGACGCGCTGTCGAACCTGACCGACGCAGCTCAGGGCGTGACCTTTTCGCGCACCCAATCGGGCAATGTCACCGCTTTTTGCTGTGGAAAATCCACCCAAATGGTGGTGGCTCCTCCGGCCGCGTCTACTCGACCCGGTTGGTCCACCCTCTCCATCGTGCACCAGCTTTCAAAGGTGGTGCGACCCGGATCGCTCACATACATCTTGGCCAGGATGTCCCCCGGGTATTCAAACTGCCGGTAAAAATTACAAAACGCGTTCACGATCACCGGCCCCTCGCCTTGGGGGTTCAAATCAAATCCAATTCGGTCAAACCAGTCGATGCGCAGTGTCTCCATGTAACGGAAATACACCGTGTTGTTGACATGACCCATGGCATCCATGTCGCCCCACCGGACAGGGATGACCATTTGATGTACCAGTTTTTTGTGTTCGGGCAGTTCCAACTTCATGGCTCAAGCCCTTACACCGCGAAACCATCGTCAGCCGAAATGACCGCGCCATTGATGAAATGGCTCTGATCGCTGGCCAGCAGCATCAGCAAAGCGTCCAGGTCCTGCGGTTGCCCCACGCGCTTGCGCGGCAACATGTTGATGAGCTTTTGACCTTGTTCGGTCTGCCAATGGTGGTGGTTGATCTCGGTGTCGATGTAGCCGGGACAAACGGCATTGACGTTGATGCCAAAGCGCCCCCATTCCACCGCAAAGGCCTTGGTCATCTGCACCACGGCCGCTTTGCTCATGCAGTACACACCAATTTGTGGCAAGACCTTGAGACCCGCCATCGAGGCGATGTTGATGATGCGTCCGCCCGTGAAGCTGCCCGGCGCCGCCCCTTTGGCCACGCCTGTCGCCCCATGACCACGGTGAGCGCCCTCCATGATTTCCTGCGCCCGCAGGCGAAGGACTCCACACCAGGGCGAGCGCCCGATGCCTACGTGAGCGTGATGGCTCAGGCCGGCGCCGCGAAGACGGCGGTCCAGTACCAGACGCCCGTTTCCGGGCGCTGCGCGCGCCCGATGCCCACGTGTGGCGTCGTGGCGCCCAGCATGATCACCCGCTGCGCGGGGTCGGCCTCCCAGGCGGTGAAAGCTGCCTGGG
>CAYRBW010000111.1:0-7605 GCA_964422575.1 uncultured Limnohabitans sp. | reverse complement strand
CATCTGCGCCGAGAACCCAGACAACAACTTCCTGCCGGCCACCGGCACCTTGCAGGTGTACCGCAAACCGCAAGCGACCAGCTTTGAAATAAGCTCGGTGCGCATCGACGACGGCGTTCGCGAGGGTGACACCATCAGCCCGTTTTACGACTCAATGGTGGCCAAGCTGATCGTGCACGGCGACACCCGAGAGCAGGCGCTGGCCCGGCTCGACGCCGCGCTGGCGCAAACGCACATCGTCGGCCTGAACACCAACGTGCAGTTTTTGCGCCATGTGGTGCGCTCGCCCGCGTTTGCCAAGGCCCAGCTCGACACCGCACTCATCCAACGCGAAAGCGCCGTGCTGTTCAAGCAAGACCCGGTTGGTCTACAGGCCTCCGCTGCCGCAGTGATTGCCGACGTCTTGCGCTCAGAAGCCGTTGCACAAGGCGCTGACCCTTTCAGCCGCCGAGACGGCTGGCAGTCACATGGCACCACGCGCCGGCGTTTTGAGTTGGAGCACGACGGCCAGCCCGTGCGTGCGGTTTTGACATACGGTTCACCATTGCGTTTGCAGGTCGGCGAGGGCGCAGAGCAGTCCTTGCAGTTCACGCCCCAGGGCGATGGCTTGTGGGTGCAGCTCAACGCTGCGCGCATCCACAGCACGGTGCATGCCCAAGGCGAAACTCGTCATGTATTCACACCTCAAGGGGCCACCCGCATCGGCCTGTTCGACCCGCTGGCTCACGCTGGCGAAGCCGCGCAAGAAGGCGGCCGTCTGACGGCCCCCATGCCCGGGAAAGTCGTGTCGTTTGCCGTCAAGGCGGGCGACAAGGTCAAAGCCGGTCAGCCGCTGGCGGTGATGGAAGCCATGAAGATGGAGCACACCATCAGCGCGCCCAAAGACGGCACCGTGGCCGAGCTGCTGTACACGCCGGGTGACCAAGTCGCCGACGGGGCAGAGTTGCTCAAGCTGGGCTGACAAAATGCCCGCATGAACATCACCATTTGTTTTAACAAACTCGACCCTGCGCCTTGGGTGCGGGAGCTGCAAAAAGCCTTTGCGCACGCTGCGGTGTCTGCGTGGGCTCCCGGCGCACCGCAGGCCGACCACGCCATCGTCTGGGCACCGTCCCAGCAGTTCATCGACGAACAAACAGGCCTGAAAACCTTGTTCAACATTGGCGCAGGCGTGGACGCTTTGCTCAAACTGCGTTTGCCGTCCAGCCTCAAAGTGGTGCGGCTCGACGATGCGGGCATGTCGGTGCAGATGGCCGAATACGACAGCCAAGCGGAGATCCGCCACAACCGCGAATTTGACTGCTACGACACCGACACCCAAGCGGGCAAGTGGTCCTACCGCAAGCCACGCAGCCGTGCCGACTTTGCGGTCGGCGTCATGGGCTTGGGCGTGCTGGGCGAGCGTGTGGCCAAGGCGCTGCAAGTGTTTGAATTTCCGGTCAACGGCTACAGCCGCAGCGCCAAAGACCTGCCCGGCATCCGTGGCTTCAGCGGGGCGCAAGGCCTGCCCGAATTTTTGGCCACCACGCGGGTGCTGGTCAACCTCATGCCGCTCACGCCCGAGACCGAAAACATCTTGAACCACACCACTTTGTCGCAGTTGCAAAAAGGTGGCTATGTCATCAACGTGGCACGCGGCAAACACCTGGTCGACGAAGACCTGATCACGCTGATCGACAACGGCCATTTGGCTGGGGCCACGCTCGACGTGTTCCGCACCGAGCCGTTGCCGGACGATCACGCCTTCTGGCAACACCCCAAAATCACCGTCACGCCACATACCTCAGCCCGCACCCTGCGGGAAGAAAGCATCGCGCAAATCGTGGGCAAAATTCAGGCCTTGCAGCGCGGGGAGGCGATCAACGGTGTGGTCGATCCCCAGCGCGGTTATTGAAAGTCTTTATGTCATTGCCAACACGCGTTCAACTCATCGACGTCGGCCCCCGCGACGGTCTGCAAAACGAAAAGCAGCCGGTGCCTGCCTCGGTCAAGATCGAGCTGGTTCATCGCTTGCAGGCCGCAGGCCTGACCGAAATCGAAGTCACCAGTTTTGTCAGCCCCAAGTGGGTGCCCCAAATGGCCGACAACGCACAGGTCATGGCGGGCATCACGCGCCAGGCCGGTGTGTGTTACTCGGTGCTCACACCCAACGCACAGGGCTTTGAAGTCGCACGTCTGATGAAGCCCGACGAGATTGTCGTTTTTGGCGCAGCCAGCGAAGCCTTCAGCCAGAAGAACATCAACTGTTCCATCGCCGAAAGCATTGAGCGTTTTGCTCCAGTCGTGCAGGCCGCACTGGCCGCAGGCATCGCGGTGCGCGGCGCCATGAGTTGCACCGTGGGCTGCCCTTACGAGGGCGACATCGCGCCCGAGCGCGTGGCGTATTTGGCGGGGCTGATGAAGAAGATCGGCGTGCAGCGCGTGGATGTGGCCGACACCATTGGTGTGGGCACGCCGCTCAAGGTGCAAAAGGCCATTGAGGCCACGCTGCAGCATTTCGATGTGGACCACATCTGCGGCCACTTTCATGACACCTACGGTCAGGCGCTGGCCAACACCTTGACCGCCTTGCAAATGGGCGTGTGGAACTTCCAGTCGTCGGTGGCTGGGCTCGGTGGCTGCCCCTATGCCAAGGGTGCCACTGGCAATGTGGCCACCGAAGACGTGGTTTACATGCTGCACGGCATGGGCATCACCACGGGCATAAATCTGGACAAGCTGGTCGATGTCGGTGTTTTCATCAGCGATTTTTTGGGGCGCAAACCCAACTCGAATGTGGCCAAGGCCATCCTCAACAAGCGGGCGGGCTAAACCATGTGTGGTGCTGAACTCCATACCCTGCCCGAAGGCGTGCAGCGCGTCGCTCGTGTGCTGCAAGACGCCGCCCACCCCCATGCACCCGTGATGCTGGACGGCGCCGCCCGCACAGCCCAGGAAGCCGCAGACAGCTTGGGCGTGCAGCTGGGGCAGATTGCCAAAAGTGTCATCTTCAAGCGCAAGGAAGACGGCGTGGCCGTGTTGGTGGTGACGTCCGGTGATCGGCGTGTCGACGAAAAAAAAGTCTCGGCACGGGTGGGTAAGATTGGTCGCGCCGACGCCGATTTTGTGAAAGCCCAAACGGGTTTCACGATCGGTGGCGTCTCCCCTGTCGCGCACCAGAACCCCTCGGTCACCCTGCTCGACCAAGACCTGTGGCGCTTTGATGTGGTGTGGGCCGCCGCAGGTCACCCGCACGGGGTGTTTCAATTGCAACCCGAAGACCTCAAGCGACTGACCGGTGCGCCGGTGGCCGATGTGGTCCAAGCCGTCTCTGAGGCACAAGCATGAGCCAGCACTATTGGAAAAAACTCAGCGAGCGTGCCACGCAAGTGCTGGTCGGGCCCACGCCGCCCGCGCCGAATTCGGTGCCATCACCTTGTGTGTCGTTGTGCCTGATGCACCCCAGCGCCGGCTGGTGTGACGGCTGCTTGCGCACACTCCCCGAAATCGGCGGTTGGAGTCGGGCCACCGACGAAGAAAAGCGCTCGGTCTGGGCGCAGATTCCCGAGCGTTTGCGCCAACGCCAAGCCATGGACCGTTGAGGTCTTTCGATCATTGAGCCCTGCACCATGAAAACCATCCACTTTTACCTCGACTTCATTTCGCCTTATGCCTGGCTGGCCTTCGATGCTTTGCCACAAGCCTTGCAAGGCATTGGGGTTCGGGTGGTGCACAAGCCGGTGGTGTTTGGGGCCATGCTCCGCCACCATGGTCAATTGGGGCCAGCCGAGATCCCCGCCAAACGCGATTGGACTTACCGCCAAGTGCTGTGGCAGGCCCGCGTGCAAGGCACACCATTGCAGTTGCCCGCCAGTCACCCATTCAGTTCATTGGGTTTGCTGCGTTTGGCCACGGCGTGCGACCCAGCAGGCGAGCCCAACCGCTTGGTGTGCGAAAAGATTTTTCGGCATGTCTGGTGCACCGGCCAGGAGGCGGCAGACCCCCAGCGTCTGGCCGAACTGAATGCCGATCTGGCACCCGCAGCCGATGTGAGCAGTCCCGAAGTCAAACAGCGATTGAAAGACCACACGGACGAAGCGATGGCTTTGAACCTGTTTGGTGTGCCGAGTTTTGTGGTCGACGGCCAAGTGTTTTGGGGCAATGATGCCTTGCCCATGTTGCGCGCCTATTTGTTGGGTGACCCTTGGTTTCAGTCGTCCGACTGGACGGATGTGAGCCAATGGCCGGTGGGTGTGCGTCGCCCGGTCTGAGTCTTTCGGGTTGGCAGTGGGTTGCCTATCTTGCCAAGACTTGATGGATTGCAAGCCCCGCATCAGGCAGGCCTGTCATCATGGCGCAGGAGACAAACATGAGACTGGCCCTGATTTCCGATGTTCACGCCAATCGCCAGGCCTTAGAGGCCTGCCTGGCTCATGCGCGCCAGCAAGGCGTGACGCAATGGGCTTTTCTGGGTGACTTGGTGGGGTATGGCGCTGATCCGGCGGCGGTGTTGGACCAAATCATGGCGCTGGCGGCTCAGGGGGCCTGGGTGCTCAAGGGCAACCACGATGAGATGGCCCTGAATCCACCGCCCGAGCTGGGCAGTGAGGCCACCCTGGGCGGCCAGGGGGCGCAATGGACACACGCGCAGTTGAGCCCTGTGCAACGGGATTTTTTGCACGCTTTGCCCATGACCTGCACCCATGAAGGTTTGCTTTTGGTGCACGCCAGTGCAGACCGACCCGAAGCTTGGCGCTATGTCGACAGCGAGCGTGCAGCAAGCCATTGCTTAGACACCGCCATCGCGCAAGACATGGGCTCGCACGTCATGGTCGGCCATGTGCACCACCAGGCGCTGTACTACCAAGGCGCAGGCCGCCTCTTGATGAAGTTCGAACCCCAAGCCGGCGCGGCCGTGCCGGTATCACCGCATCGGCCTGTGGTGGCTTGTGTGGGGTCGTGTGGACAGCCTCGTGATGGTGATCCGCGTGCCATGTATGCGCTGTATGACCGCACCGCACGCAAATTGACGTTTCACCGCGTGGCCTACAACCATGCCGATGCCGCTGCCGCCATTCGGCAGGCGGGGCTGCCCGAATTTTTTGCACAACGACTGGAGCGTGGACGTTGAAACTGCTCAACCCTGGACACCTGATCGATGGCTTCGAGGTCGAAGCCTGTTTACATGCCGGTGGCATGGCCCACATTTACAAGGTGGTGTATGCCCCTGCGGATGACGGCAAGCGCCGCGCAGCCGAGTTCCCAATGGCCATGAAGATCCCCCGCATGACGGCATCCGATGGCGCAGAAAACATTGTGAGCTTCGAGATCGAACTGCAAATCCTGTCCGAACTCAAAGGCACGCATGTACCCCGTTTTGTGGCCGCAGGGGATTTGTCCCGATTGCCGTATCTGGTGATGGAATATGTCGAAGGCCAGACCTTGCAGCATTGGATGGACCAGCGTGAAAAACTGACGGTGCCCCAGATGGCCACACTGGGCGCGGCCATGGCGCGGGCCGTTCACAGCCTGCACCAGCAAAACGTGTGTCACCTTGACCTGAAACCGGCCAATGTCTTGATCCGCGCCGATGGTGCCGCGGTCATGCTGGACTTTGGACTGTCGTGCCATGCCCAATACCCGGACTTGCTGGCCGAAGAGTTGCGCAAAGCGGTGGGCTCGCCGGTCTGGATTTCTCCCGAACAGGTGGTGGGCGTGCGGGGCGACCCGCGCAGTGATATTTTTGCCATCGGTGTGATGCTGTATGAGTTGGCCACAGGGGAGCTGCCTTTTGGTGAGCCGGCCACGGCCGCAGGCATGCGCCAGCGTTTGTGGATGGACCCTGTGCCGCCGCGCAAGCACCGCCCTGATTTGCCGCAGTGGTTGCAAGAGGTGATCTTGCGCTGCCTGGAGCCGGTAGCGGCTGAGCGCTACCCCTCGGCCTCTCATTTGGCATTTGATCTGACCCATCCCGACCAGGTCAAGGTGGGTGAGCGTGGGCGAAAAACCGAAGGCACCGGTTTTTGGACGCATTTCAAGCGCTGGGTTCGCGCCAGCGGCATGGCATACCGCCCGAGCCCCTTGCCGGTGCAGCAGATTGAAGAAGTCCCGATCGTCATGGTGGCTGTGCCGCACCACGATGTGAGCGATGCCACCTTGTATTCGCTGCGCGAAGCGGTGGCTCGTTCGCTGGGCATTCGTCCCGGAGCCCGTTTGGCCTGTGTGACGGTGATTTCTTCAGGCCTGACCAGCAGCACCGAATCGGAAAAGGGCGAAACACAGGTGCATCGCTGGCATCTGAGTCGTTTACAGCAATGGGCCCAACCGCTGGACTTGGGTGGGCACCAAACGTCCTTTCACGTGCTGGAGTCGGGTGATGTGGCCGATGCCTTGCTGCGTTACGCCGAGGGTAACCAGGTCAACATGATCATCATGGGCGCGGCGACGCATGGCTTGCAGATGCAACGTGTGCTGGCCACGGTGCCCATCAAGGTGGCGATGCTGGCACCGTGCACCGTGATTTTGGTCAAGCAAAGCCTGCCTTTTGAACGGCTGGCCGAAGTGGCCTCCTGAGCCGCCTCAGTGCGATGAGGTGGGCGTTTTGGCCTCTTCATCGTGTGCTTCTTTTTCCCAGCGGTTGACGCACCAGGCGTTCAAAACGGTCAGCAACAAAAAAACCAGCAAGCTGCCTTGCGCCGCCATCCAGAAGTTGAATGTCCAGTCGCCAATCTTGAAATCCAGTGCTCTGGCAAACCAGAGCCAACCAAAAGCAACCAGCACCCACACCCCCAACAAAAAACCTGTGAAAAGGCGAATCTTGCGGCGAATGGACAAAGATTTGGGAGAGCTCACGAACAATCAACGGCAAAAAGATGGGTGGAAGTGTTCATTATCGTGTTCCGTTACCCTAGGGATTACCCGTGGAATTGCGAGAATTTTTGCAATGCGGAATAAAAACCAAGGGTTACTACTTGGTATGTAAGCATCTGTTGGCGCGCTGTCAGATGAGGGCAAGAGCCAAGCCCAAGAATCGCGCCAAGTTTCCATGTTGGAAACTCTTTTTTGGAGACAGCTTTATGGCTACAACTGAACCCCGTCCGATGTCGGCGGAAGAGAAGAAGGTGATTTTTGCCTCTTCTCTGGGTACCGTTTTTGAATGGTATGACTTTTACCTGTACGGCTCGTTGGCCGCGATCATTGCCAAGCAGTTCTTCAGCGGCTTGGACGAAGGCTCTGCTTTCATCTTCGCTTTGCTGGCGTTTGCTGCTGGTTTCATCGTGCGTCCTTTCGGCGCCATCTTCTTCGGCCGCTTGGGCGACATGATCGGCCGTAAGTACACCTTCTTGGTCACCATCCTGATCATGGGTGCATCGACCTTCATCGTGGGCATCTTGCCCAACTACGCCAGCATTGGCGTGGCTGCCCCCGTCATCCTGATCTGCTTGCGTTTGTTGCAAGGCTTGGCTTTGGGTGGTGAGTACGGTGGTGCTGCCACTTACGTGGCCGAGCATGCACCTCAGGGCAAGCGCGGTGCATACACTGCCTGGATCCAGACCACCGCGACACTGGGCTTGTTCATGTCGCTCATGGTGATCTTGGGTACACGCACCATCATCGGTGAAGAAG
>CAYRBW010000110.1:0-7618 GCA_964422575.1 uncultured Limnohabitans sp. | reverse complement strand
CTGTTACGTGCCAGCGGATTTGGTGCCGATGCCAAGACCGAAGTGGTGCGCGATGGCGAGGTCATTGAAACTGCCGCAGGGAACCCGTTGAGTTTTATTGAGCAGTACCAGAAGCGTTTCAAGGTGGCCTTGCGGCCTGGTCTACCCCGTTTCTGCGGTGGCTTGGCAGGCTATTTTGGCTACGACGCGGTGCGATACATCGAGAAAAAACTCGAGACAACATGCCCGCCCGACACCCTGGGTACGCCCGACATCTTGCTGCTGCAATGCGAAGAGCTGGCCGTGATTGACAACCTGTCGGGCAAGCTCTATCTGATTGTGTACGCTGACCCGGCCACACCAGAAGCCTATGTGGGAGCGAAAAAACGCTTGCGCGACCTCAAAGAGCAGCTCAAGTACTCGGTCAGCGCACCCGTGGTCAAAGCCAGCCAGTCTTACCCAGCCGAGCGTGATTTTGCCAAGGTCGATTACATTGCGGCAGTGGAAAAAGCCAAAGAGCTGATCGCCGGCGGTGACTTCATGCAGGTGCAAGTGGGGCAACGCATCAAGAAGCGGTACACCGAGAGCCCGCTCTCGCTGTACCGGGCGCTGCGCTCGCTCAACCCCAGCCCTTACATGTATTTTTATAACTTTGGTGACTTCCATGTGGTCGGTGCCAGCCCAGAAATTCTGGTGCGGAAGGAGCAAACCGAAGAGGACGCCAAAGTCATCATTCGTCCCCTGGCAGGCACTCGTCCACGCGGCGCGACGCCGGAAAAAGACAAGGCCGCCGAGCAAGAGCTGATCAACGATCCGAAAGAGCGGGCCGAGCATGTGATGTTGATTGACCTGGCGCGCAACGACATTGGCCGCATCGCCCAAATTGGTTCGGTGAAGGTGACCGAGGCCTTTGTGGTCGAGCGCTACAGCCATGTGATGCACATCGTGAGCAACGTTGAAGGCGTATTGAACGAGGGCATGAGCAACATGGATGTGCTCAAAGCCACGTTCCCGGCCGGCACTTTGACGGGGGCACCCAAGGTGCATGCGATGGAATTGATCGACCAGTTCGAGCCGGTCAAGCGCGGCATTTACGGCGGCGCTTGTGGCTACATCAGTTATGCGGGTGACATGGATGTGGCGATTGCGATTCGTACTGCCGTCATCAAGGACCAAACGCTGTATGTGCAAGCCGCTGCCGGCGTGGTGGCCGATTCAGTGCCCGAGATGGAATGGCGCGAAACCGAGCACAAGGCCCGCGCCTTGTTGCGGGCGAGCGAGTTGGTCGAAGAAGGGTTGGAGTGATTTATGTACCAAATCAATCGCACCAGCAATCGCATCGAGCCCCTGCAAGTCAAGACTTTCACCGAGCTGGGCTTCTCCGAGCGCCATCATTTGCAAGAGTGGCTGGCGCATCATCCCGAAGCATTGGGGGAGCCTTTACTCATCATTCAAAAAGAATTTGCGGGATTTGAAGATACCAAAGAACGCCTCGATTTGTTGGCACTGGACCAGTCGGGGCGCTTGGTCATTATCGAAAACAAGCTGGATGATTCTGGCCGGGACGTGGTCTGGCAGGCATTGAAGTACGCCTCGTACTGTTCGTGGCTCAAAAAAGACCAAGTGATTGGAGTGTTTCAGCAATACCTCAATAGCCAAAAGACTGAACGTGAATCCACCGATGCACGGGTCGTGCTGCAAGCGTTTTTTGGTGATCGTGATCTTGACGAAATACAGATCAACCCGAGCAACGAGCAGCGCGTGATTTTTGTCGCCGCCAATTTTCGAAAAGAGGTGACATCAACGGCTTTGTGGCTGATGGAGTACAGGCTGCGACTGCAATGTTTCAAAGTGACACCGTATCAGCGTGGCAATGATGTGTTTTTGTCCCTCGATCAAATCATCCCTCCCCCGGAGGCGGCTGACTACATCATCGGTGTGGCCGATAAAAAGGCCGAAGACCAAAACTCGGAAGACGAGATCAAGTCCAGGCATGTGTTGCGCGAGCAGTTTTGGGCATTGGCGCTAGAAACCGTCAAGGCCAGCCCTTGTCGTTTGTTCGATCACGTTAACCCCAGCGACCGAGGAAAGGCGGGCACAGGCTCTGGCATCGGTGCTGTTTGGTATGAGTTGGTTTTTGGTTTTACGGAAGTGCGGGTGCAGCTTTACTTTGACCGTGAAGCGGATGAGAACAAATGGCTGTTTGATCAGTTGCACGCGCACAAAGAAATCATCGAGCAAAGCTTTGGTGACGAGTTGGTTTGGGATCGAATGAAGGATCGAAAAGCCGCACAAATTCGTTACACCAAAGCGTTTGACGGACGTAACAAAGAGCTGTGGCCAGCCATGGCAGAGTGGCTCACGCAGTACATCACACGGCTGCACATCGCGACACGTGAGCCGCTTTTGAACTTGCGCAACGAGCTGTTGAAAAGGGGCATGGCATGAAACTCCTGATGATTGATAACTACGACAGCTTTACTTTCAACATCGTGCAGTACTTTGGTGAACTCGGGGCCGCGGTCGAAGTCTTTCGCAATGACGAGATCACGCTCGAAGGGATTGCTGATCGCCAGCCTGACCGACTGGTGATCTCGCCTGGCCCTTGCTCGCCAACTGAGGCGGGCATCTCGGTGGCGGCCATACAGCACTTTGCGGGCAAGTTGCCCATCTTGGGCGTGTGCCTGGGTCACCAAAGCATTGGCGCGGCTTTTGGTGGCAAGATCGTGCGGGCGCAAGAATTGATGCACGGCAAGACCAGTGTCATCACCACCACACAAGAAGGCGTTTTTGCGGGTTTGCCAGAAAAATTCACCGTCAACCGCTACCACTCTCTGGCCATTGAACGGATCTCTTGCCCACATGGCCTGAAAGTCACCGCCTGGACCGACGACGGCGAGATCATGGGCGTGCGCCACACCGAGTTGGATATTCAAGGTGTGCAGTTTCACCCTGAATCCATTCTCACCGAACACGGTCATGCCATGCTTAAGAACTTTCTGGAGCGACCATGATCGATTTGCGCAGCGACACTGTCACCCAGCCCACTTCCGCTATGCGCGAAGCCATGCTGAGCGCCCCTTTGGGTGACGATGTGTTTGGCGATGACCCAACGGTCAGCGCCTTGCAAGAACGCATAGCCCAGATCACCGGCAAAGAAGCGGCCTTGTTCATGCCTTCGGGCACGCAAAGCAACCTGTGTGCCTTGATGGCGCATTGCGAGCGGGGCGACGAATACATCGTGGGACAGAACGCCCACACTTACCGTTATGAGGGCGGTGGCGCTGCAGTGCTGGGCAGCATCCAACCGCAGCCACTGGTGCAAAACATCGTGGGTGAAATGGCGTTGGCAGACATCACAGCCGCCATCAAACCGGTAGATTGCCACTTTGCCCGCACGCGCCTGCTCGCGCTGGAGAACACTTGGAACGGCCACGTCATGTCGCAAGACTACTTGTCGCAAGCTACTGGCATGGCCAGAAAGCATGGTCTGGCCACGCATCTGGATGGTGCTCGGTTGTTCAATGCGGCTGTTGCCGATGCCCAGGGCGGTGCTGTGTTTGACCGTGTTCGCCGGATCGTGGGCCACTTTGAAAGCGTGTCTGTGTGTTTCAGCAAGGGCTTGGGGGCTCCTGTGGGTTCAGCCCTGTGCGGCTCGCGCGAGCTGATCGCCAAAGCCTTGCGCTGGCGCAAAGTGCTGGGTGGAGGTTTGCGTCAATCAGGCGTGTTGGCGGCCGCGGCTTTGTATGCACTTGACCACCATGTTGATCGCTTGGCCGACGACCATGCTTTGGCCCAGCGTCTCGCGCAAGGTCTGCAGGGTATTTCCGGCTTGGGCGTGCGATCGGCGCAGACCAACATCGTGTTTGTGGACGTGGCCGATGGACGAGGCCAGGCGCTGCTGGAGGCTTTGAAAGCCCAGGGCGTTTTGGCCACGGGGCTGATCGGTTTGCGGTTTGTCACGCATCTGAATGTAGACGCCACAGGCATTGACCATGCTGTGGCGTGCATCCGTCGGTTCATGCAAACTTCGGCGGGCGATACGGCGCAAAGTCCCTCCTGTTCAGGCGTTTATTGATTTCCAAAAACATGCCAGACGCTCAGCAACTTTGGATGTTCATGGCCGCGGGTATGCTGCTCAACCTCACGCCAGGGCCAGACGTGCTTTTCATCGTCAGTCAGTCTCTGCGTGGCGGTGTGCGGGCGGGTGTGGTGGCTGCATGGGGTATCACGGCCGGGTGTTTTGTGCATGTGGGGGTAGCAGCCTGTGGTGTCGGTGCTTTGCTGGCCACTTCTGCGAATGCATTCAATGCAGTCAAATGGCTGGGGGCGGCTTATCTGTTGTGGATCGGCGTGCGCATGTTGTGGACCACAACCAAGTCAGGTGGTTATGCGTGGGATATGGGTCCTGCCATGTCAGTCCAAGTGCCGAGTGATCAAACGTTCGAGTTTTCTCGCCTGCGTTGGGTTTTTCTCAAGGCGTTCGCCACCAATGTCTTGAACCCCAAGGTGGCCTTGTTTTTCTTGGCCTTCGTGCCGCAATTCATTCCGGCCCAAACGGCTGATCCCGCCTGGATCTTCGTGGCACTCGGTTGCTTGTTCAATTTCAATGGCCTGTTGATCTGCATGGGCTGGGCTCTGGTGGCCAGTTGGTTATCGCAACGCTCTCGCTGCTTGCAGCGTGGACTTCATCACCTGGACCAATTGGCGGGGTGCCTGTTTGTGGGCTTTGGCCTCAAACTGGCGCTGACAGACGCGCCCGCGCATTGACGCTTTCAAACTCTTCGATTCATCGCAAGGAAATTCCCATGCCCATCACCCCACAGGAAGCGTTGCAGCGCACCATCGAGCACCGCGAAATCTTTCACGATGAGATGCTCCACCTCATGCGCATGATCATGAATGGCGAGTTGTCGCCCGTCATGACGGCGGCCTTGCTCACGGGCTTGCGCGTGAAGAAGGAAACCATCGGTGAAATCACCGCTGCTGCGCAGGTGATGCGGGAGTTTTCTACCAAGGTGCATGTGGCCGACCCCGCTCACCTGGTGGACATCGTGGGCACAGGGGGGGATGGTGCCCACACCTTCAACATCTCAACCTGCGCCATGTTTGTGGCTGCCGCCGCCGGGGCTAAAACCGCCAAACACGGCGGTCGCAGCGTCAGCAGCAAATCGGGCAGCGCCGACGTTGTCGAGGCCCTGGGTGGCAACATCCATCTCAAACCTGAGCAGATTGCGCGCTCGATTGAAGGGGTGGGCATCGGCTTCATGTTTGCGCCCAACCACCATCCAGCCATGAAAAACGTCGCCCCGGTGCGCAAAGAGTTGGGCGTGCGCACCATTTTTAACATCCTAGGGCCATTGACCAACCCGGCCAGTGCCCCCAATATTCTGATGGGCGTATTCCACTCGGACTTGGTGGGTATCCAGGTGCGTGCGTTGCAGCGCTTGGGCGCGGAACACGCGGTGGTGGTTTACGGCCGCGATGGCATGGATGAAATCAGTCTGGGCGCGGCCACGTTGGTCGGCGAGCTTAAAAATGGCCAGATTACCGAATACGAAATTCACCCCGAAGACTTTGGCTTGACCATGGCCAGCAACCGGGCCTTGAAAGTGGATACCCCGGAGCAGTCCATGGCGATGTTGTGTGGCGTGCTGGACAATCAGCCAGGCGCGGCGCGAGACATCGTCATGATCAATGCCGCAGCCGCTTTGTATGCGGCCAATGTGGCCAACAGCATTGCGGATGGTCTGGCGTTGGCCCGTGTGGCCATTGAATCCGGCGCGGCCAAAGCCAAGCTTGCCCAGTTTGTGGCCTTCGGGCAGTCGACGGTTTGAGCCATGTGGCATGACAAAGGGGCTTGGATTGCTGTGGGCGTTTCAGCGTTGTTTGTGGTGGTCGGGTTGGTGATGCACCGCATTTTTGTTCGAATTTTGAAAAACGGTGCCACCGAGCCCCGACAGAAAGAAAACCATGAGTGACATCCTCGACAAAATCATCGCCGTCAAACGTGAAGAAGTCGCTGCAGCCTTGGCCAAGAAATCTTTGGCGATGGTTCGAGCGGACGCTGAAAGTCGTGTGTTAACACGTGACTTCGAAGGTGCTTTGCGCGCCAAAATCGCCGCAGGACAGGCCGCGGTGATCGCTGAAATCAAGAAATCAAGCCCATCTAAGGGCGTGCTGCGCCAGGAGTTCATTCCGGCCGACATTGCCCAAAGCTATGCCGAGCATGGTGCGGCGTGCCTGTCGGTCTTGACGGACAAGCAGTTTTTTCAGGGGAGTGTGGATTTCCTGAAGCAAGCCCGCGCCAGTTGTGACTTGCCCGTGTTGCGCAAGGACTTCCTGATCGACGCTTACCAAGTCTACGAAGCCCGTGTGATGGGCGCTGATGCCATTTTGCTGATTGCGGCTTGTCTGGACGACGCGCAAATGGCCGAGATGGAGGTGGTGGCCCGCGGTTTGGACATGGCGGTGCTGGTCGAAGTCCATGACCGGGCCGAATTGGACCGCGCGCTGAAGTTGAAAACCCGTTTGGTCGGCATCAACAACCGCAACCTGAAAACATTTGAAGTGTCCTTGCAGACCACGTTGGACATGCTCCCTGCTGTCCCGTCTGATCGTTTGTTGATCACTGAGAGTGGCATTTTGTCTGTCGACGATGTCAAGCGCATGCGCGATGCCCATGTGAACGCTTTCTTGGTCGGCGAAGCTTTCATGCGTGCCGCGGAGCCCGGTGAGGCGCTGGCGAAACTCTTTGCCTGATGCAGTGCGCGTCCGTTCAGCAGAGCTTGGGTTTTGGCGATGAAGCCATCAAACCCGATGGTTTGAAGCAATGGCCGCCGGATTTGCAGGGTCTGGATGATGGCTGGGTGCCGCTGGTGCGGGAATTCCTGAGCTCGGCTGCGGGGCAGTCTTTGTCGGGGCGTTTGGCGGATGCTTTGAATGCCGAGAAAACCGTGTATCCCGTGGCACCATTCAAGGCGCTCTGTTTGACACCCCTGAGTCAAGTGCGCGTGGTGATTTTGGGCCAAGACCCTTATCATGGACCAGGCCAAGCGGAAGGTTTGGCTTTTTCTGTCGCCCCCGACGTGCGTCTGCCGCCCAGTTTGCGCAACATCTTCAAGGAGTTGCAGCAGAGCTTGCAGATACCTGTTCCAGCGCAAGGCTCATTGGTGCGCTGGGCCAAACAGGGCGTGCTGTTGCTGAACACGAGTTTGACGGTGGAGGCTGGGCACCCCGCCAGTCACGCGCGCTGGGGTTGGGAGGCCTTGACTGATCAATTGCTTGTTGCCGTTGCCAACAGCTCCCGTCCTGTGGTCTTCATGTTGTGGGGCGCACATGCACAAGCCAAAAAACAACTGATTGATGCTGTTCACTGTTCGGCGCGTCATTTGGTTTTGCAGGCGAATCACCCGTCGCCTTTGTCTGCAACGCGACCCCCTGTGCCATTTTTAGGGTGCTCGCACTTTGCGCTGGCGAATGAGTTTTGGGTGCGGACCGGAGAAAAACCGATTGAATGGTGAAAAAGTCATGCGCAAATTTGCGGCGTCTCGCAAAAAGATGGCATAATCTGAGACTCGCTTCTGGAGGGGTGCCCGAGTGGCTAAAGGGGGCAGACTGTAAATCTGTTGGCTTACGC
>CAYRBW010000109.1:0-7685 GCA_964422575.1 uncultured Limnohabitans sp. | reverse complement strand
CCGCTGCCAGCGCTCAATGGGTTTCGGGAGTTTGGGTGAGCCCCCTCGCATACTTTTTAAGAAGACACCCTCTGTGCACATGTCATGCACAATTTCAGTCCCCTTGCATCAGAGAAACCACCCCATGAAACTCGGTTACACCATCATTTACGTTCCTGACGTTGCCGCATCGCTGGCATTTTTTGAGCAAGCCTTTGGCATGAAAAGGCGGTTTTTGCACGAATCGGGCGACTATGGCGAACTGGAGACAGGCGAAACCACCTTGGCATTTGCCTCACACGCACTGGGGCGGGCCAACTTTCCGGCGGGCCATGTGGCGGCCAGTGAATCCCCATTGCCCTTGGGCATGGAAATCGCACTGGTGACGCCCGATGTAGCCGCGGCACACGCCCTGGCCTTGGCCGCAGGCGCACAAGAACTCAAAGCACCAGAAGCCAAACCTTGGGGGCAAGTGGTGTCTTATGTTCATTGCCCTGATGGCACCTTGGTCGAAATTTGCTCGCCTGTGGGTGGGTGATGGGCTAAGCCAAGGCCCGTCTGAAAGGACTGACTACAGCGGGGAAAACGGATTAAACACCTCAAACCCCAGCGCCTGAAAGTCCGCCACATTCCGGGTGGCCACAGTCAGTCCGTGCACTTTCGCGGTGGCGGCAATCATGGCGTCTTCGTAGAGTGTGTCTGACTTGCGGTGCATCAACTTTGCCCAAGCCTTGAAGGCTGCCGCGTCCATGGGCAAGACGTTGTACGCGCCTGCCACCAAGGCCAGCCAGTCTTCAATTTGCTGGGCTTTGTCGGGGTCTTGTTCTCGGGTCAACTCGATGCCCGCTTGAATTTCGCCCAGCGTGACCGCAGACAGGTAAAGCTGAGCATCCTCCAGCGACTCCAGCCAAGCCACCACGCCGCCATGCGGGCGCGGCTTGCGCAACTCAGACACCACATTGGTGTCCAGCAAATACCGCTGCGTCACTGCATCGGCTCCACAGGTCGACGTTTGGCTTGCCCTCGCGGCGGCACGATCAGCTTGGTGCGAGCCTGGTCAGAGAGCAGCAGTTGCTTGAGAGAGGGGCGAGCTGCCGACTGCATGCGTCGCCACTCCTGCACGGGCACCAGCACGGCAGCTTCGGCACCTCGCCGTGTGACCATTTGAGGCCCCTCGACCAGGCATGCATCCAAAAATTCACTGAACCGCGCTTTCGCGTCTTGTACTGGCCATGTGTGCATTTCAGCCCTCTTAAACTAGTCAGTCATCTAGTCTGCTCATAATTTACACCCCTGTCAAGGCCAACAGCGGTTTGCCCTCCTTGGCTACTGGCACACTGGGGCCCAAACAAGTCACAAAACCATGAAAATCTTCCACAACACCCGCCACGCCCAACACGCGGGCCGCCAGGAAATGTTCCGGGGCCGCTTGGTCGATTGCCATGAGGTGCCTGAGCGTTTGCAGTTTGTGCTCGATGAACTGCAACGCCGCCCTGTGGGGCAGTTGCTGACGCTCGATGCAGCGCTGAATGTGGACGCCGCCATGGCCCGCATCCATGCGCCGGACTATTTGGCCTTTTTGGCCCACGCCTGGCGCGACTGGGTGGCGCTGGACCCGGCCAATGCCGAGCGCGACGCCCTGCCCTCGGTCTGGCCACTGGCTGCCCGGCACGGCTTTCGCACCGATGCGCCGCCGCTCAACTTTGCGGCGCGGCTGGGGCAATACGCCTTTGACTCGGGCACGCCTTTGATGGCGGGCAGCTGGGCCGCCGCCCGCGAAGGTGCAGCCTGTGCGCTGGCCGCAGCGCAAGCGGTGCTGGGGGGTGAGCGATTCGCCATGGCGCTCACGCGCCCACCGGGCCACCACGCAGGCCCCAACTACATGGGCGGCTATTGCTTCATCAACAACGCCGCTGTGGCCGCACAGGCCCTGCGCGACGGTGGGCTGCAGCGCGTGACCGTGCTCGATGTGGACTACCACCACGGCAACGGCACGCAGACTTGTTTTGATGAGCGCAGCGATGTGCTGACGGTGTCCATCCACGGCGATCCGCGCACCGAATACCCCTTCTTTTTGGGCCATGCCGACGAGCGCGGGCATGGCGCGGGCGAAGGCTTCAACCTGAACTTGCCCCTGCCGCGTGGCACCGGTTTTGACGTTTGGTGGGCCACGCTGCAAACCGCTTTGCAGGCGGTGGCTGACTTTGCCCCGCAGGCGCTGGTGGTGCCGCTGGGTCTGGACACGTTTGAGGGCGACCCGATCTCGGGCTTCAAGCTGCGCAGTACGGATTACCTGCAACTGGGCCGAGCCATCGCGCAACTGGGGCTGCCCACGGTGCTGACCTTTGAAGGCGGCTACGCGGTGGCCGAGGTGGGCATCAACACGGTGAATGTGTTGCAAGGTCTGCAGGACTGAACTCGTCAGCTCCTATTATCCAATGTGCGTATACTTTTTCAGTATTCAAAAGCTTCGAAAGATCCGACATGTCCTATCGACCCCGCTTGTTACTTGGCTTGTTTTTGTCATTGTTGCTGCACACAACGCCTGGCTGGTCGCAATCAAAAAACTTGGCCCCAGGTTTCACCCGGCTGCCAGATCAAGCCAAAGTGGTGATCATGCCCGCCGATGTCGAGCTTTTTTCGATGAGCGCAGGCGGGGTACAGGAACCACGCGCGGACTGGACCGAACAAGCGCAAAAACACCTGCAGCAAGAATTGCTCAACCAACGCAGCAATCTGGCCCGCCAAGTCAGCCCGCTCCAAGCTGAATTGCACGACCCCATGGCCGAACTCAGCGGCCTGCACGGGGCAGTGGCCCAATCGATTTTCATGCACCACATTCAGGGCATCTCCAAGCTGCCCACCAAGAACGACGAACTGCGCTGGACCTTGGGCGAAGCCGTCAAAGACTTGCGTGATCAAACCCAAGCAGATTACGCCTTGTTCGTCTGGATTCGTGACAGCTACGCCAGCGCCGAGCGCAAGGCGGCCATGTTTGCCATGGCGCTGCTGGGAGTGGGTCTGACTGGCGGCGCGCAAGTAGGTTATGCCTCTTTGGTGAATCTGAAGGATGGTCAAGTGGTTTGGTTCAACGGCTTGAACCGCGCCAGCGGTGATTTACGCGAAGCCAAGTCTGCTGAAGAAACCGTGCAGATGCTGCTGAAAAACTTTCCACGGACCCCCTGAAATGGTGCAGCCGCACATGCACCGACGCGGATTTTTAAGGGCCAGTTGCTGCCAAAGTTTAGGGCTAACAGCTTTACTGGGAACCAGTACTGGCTGGGCTCAAAACACGACCACTGAAGCGACCAAGACAGACAGCTGGGAATCGCTGTTGAGCAGTCGGTTTAGCCGCCCCTCCATTGACACGGACGAAGGTGGCCTGTGGGCCATGATGGACCGAGAAGAAACCCGCTTGCGCCGCAGCTCGCAGGTGGTGCGCGATGCGCACTTGCAAGACTACATGCGCAACATGGTGTGCCGCTTGGTTGGAGACCATTGCCCAGACATCCGGGTGCACATTGTTCGCACGCCTTATTTCAATGCCACCATGGCCCCCAACGGCATGATGCAAATCTGGAGTGGTCTGCTGCTGCGTGTGGACAACGAGGCGCAGTTAGCAGCCGTTGTGGGACACGAAATCGGCCACTATCTGGAACGTCATTCGCTCGAACGCCTGCGCGACATCAAATCGCGCGCAGCCTTTGGCCAATTCATTGGCATGTTTGGGGCTGTGGGCGCGTTGGCGCAGTTGGGCGTTCTGGCTGGGGCTTTTGCTTTTTCCAGAGAACATGAAACGCGCGCAGATGCGATGGGCATGCGCTTGCTCAAACGGGCAGGCTACCGTGCTCAAGAAGCCGCGTTGGTTTGGGACAACCTGCTAGGAGAGTTGCAAATTAGCGGCGGGGAAGACGTCGGTCGGCGCAGCCCCATGATGGCCACGCACCCTCCCGCGGCCACACGACGCGACGACCTGCTAAAGCTGGCCGGCGACGACTCGGGCGCAACCCATGCCGAGAACTTGGCCAAAATACTGGCTCCGCATCGCATGGATTGGATTCACGACGAAATACGGCGCGGCCAGTACGAAGAAAGCTTGGTGCTTTTTGGGCGCATGTTGAAAAACAACGACCGCGATGCGCAGGCTTGGTACGCGCGTGGTGAGATTTACCGCCAACGCGGACAAGCGCAAGACCTGCCATTGGCCCTGCAACACCTACAGCAAGCGCTTCAGGTAGGCGACGCGCCCCCGGTCACACACCGCTCCTTGGGTTTGCTGCATAAACAGCAAGCCCAAAAATCCGAAGCCTTGGCTTCATTCATCAAATACCTGGAACTTGCACCCCAAACGCCCGACGCTGCCCTGGTGCGCAGCTACATCACGGAACTCCAATCATGAAAAAATTCGCCACCCTCACGCTGACCCTGACATTGGTATGGGTCTTAAGCGCTTGCACCAGCGTCACCCGAGTTGAAGGGGAGCAGCGCCTGGGCAATCGACTGAGTGTGAAACTGACCGATGCTTGGAACAAATTCTCCCAGCCCTCCAGCGTGCCCTACGAGGTCTGGACCCAAGAGGGCATCATGCTGGACCAATTGCGCATTTGGGCCGCCATCAAAGCCGACCAGGCTCTGATCAACAAGCCCGCTTCGGACGGTCAAAAGGCAGCCAACGTGCCGGTCTTTAAAACCAACTTGCGGCCAGATCAATGGGTGGGTTTGCTGGAAACCGCTTACGCATCGGATGGCTCGGTCGTCACGATAGACAAGGTCGAGCCCAGCACTTGGGCAGGAGCCAAGGCGGTTCGGTTCGAATTCTCCATGACGCGCAAAAATGACGACCTGAACTTCCGGGGCGTCGGTTGGGCCACCGTGCATGACCAACAGTTTTTTGCCGCCGTCTTTACTGCACCTCGCCTGCACTTTTACCAGCAGCTCCTGCCCAAAGCAGAAGCGGTCGTTAAGAGCGCCCGCTTCATTCCTTAAAGCCACTGCTCACGGTCGCGCTGAGCGCAAGTGAGCTGACAGCACAATTCGCCCTTGATGTCGGGCAGCTGGGCCGCAGCGCGCGGGGGCGCTGCCTGCGCACTGGCTGTGGCGCAGGCGGTGCTGGGTGGTGAGCGATGTGCCATGGCGCTGACACGCCCCTCATGCAACCTGATCGCCGAAGCCAGTGCACAGGCTCTGCAAACCCACTTGGACCTGCAAAGCATTCCAGCGTCAACCCAGACAGTGCCCCATTGACCTCACCAACTCAAAAAATCAAGGGTTGCCAAAACCATAGCGTGCAAAGACGGCCTGTGCACTTGGCGCAAGCAGTGCGTCGGCAAATGCGTTTGCAGCGGGGTGGGCACCACGGCGAACGGTGAAGCCATAGTCAGCAGAGACCTGCAACTGCGGTGGCACCGCCACGATCTTCAAGCGCGGAACCTCTTGTTGTGCGGCCACGGCATTCGTGCAGTAGGTCAGAAAAATGTCGGCTTGCCCCTGATCCATGACCCAAGCATAAGAACCGCGACCAGCCGGTGGTTTGGGCGAACTGAGGCCGCCCGTCAATTGCAAAGCCTTGCGGTCCAGCGTGGCGTAAGCGCCTACCCTGACGGCATCGGCTTTGCGAAACAGCGCCCAAGCATAGTCACCCGCCGGATCGGCCTTGGGGGTGCTGGTGCCCACACGAACAGCTGGATCGAGCAAAGCACCCAGTAAAAGGTCAGGCGTCAAGTTGAAATTCGCTAGGGTCAACGCACACAGCTGATTACGCACAAACACGCGAGGCGCACTCCAGCTGCCGGCGTCCGCCAGCCTCTGCGGATGCCCCATGTCGGCCGACGCAAAAACCTGGGCCAATTCCCCCTTTTCGATGCGCTCGCGCAGCAGGCCAGAGGCGGCGAATGACAAAGTCAGTTTTTGACCAGTGCGCGCCTCATGCGCGTTGGCAATTTCGGTCATCGCTTCACGCAAACTGCCAGCAGCGACCACGGCAATGGGATCAGCACTCAAAGGTGTTTTGGGCATGGCGCAAGCCGTGAGCAGAGTGGTTGCCAGCAAAGCAGTGGTTGTGAATCGCATGGTGATTTTGATTTCTCGGTAACAAATACAGGGATGGAACAGATGCTAACCAGCCCCAAGGCCTGTGCCATACGTAAAGACGCGATAGGAAATGCTTTACATAGATGCTGGTGCTGCGCCCTTTCGGCCACCGTTGGCCCATCACAGGCACTTTCCGTCACACCTCCAGCACTACCCCAGCAAAAAAACCGAGAACTTTCAGTCACGATCCAAGCTCACTTTTTGAGCACTAAATGGGTCTTAACTTTAACTAAATCAAATCCAGTGAGCAGCACGAGCGCACGGCAGACAACGACAACTGTGTGAGCTTTGAAGGAATGCAGTTACAGATCCTAGGCGAGTTCAGGCATCACTATGTGCATACGCGCTTGAGGGTGCATCGGTATGTGGATGCGACGCTGGCCGTGTTTCATGGGCCGCGCAGGCTCGCTCGTTATGACGCAAATGGACTACAGCGCCAAGACCCAGGAAAGGAGCCACGGCTGGCCTCATGAAGCCAGTCAAAAGACGACACGCTTACTTGCTCAAAAGCAGCTCATGAGTGCAAGCAAGAAAAGCGGACAATTAGCTTGCTACAAAACCGGACAGTTCTATTTACTGCCGACAGTGTGAAATTTCCCGATTGACCACGTACGCTGTTTACATACAATGTATGTATGATCAAGTTTGAATGGCACCCAAGCAAGGCAACAGCAAACCTGAGAAAACATCAGGTTTCATTCGAAGAAGCGCAAACCGTTTTCTATGATGAATTCGCTGTTCAATTCTTCGATGAAGATCACTCGGTCGATGAAGAACGCTTTCTCATGCTGGGCATGAGTGTTCATTCCAAACTGCTCATCGTCTGTCACTGTGAACGTGAAGACGGGGAAACCATCCGAATCATCTCTGCTCGCAAGGCAACCAAGCGCGAAAGTGCTTTTTATCGAGGCATCTGACATGAAAGCCGAATACGACCTCTCCAAGCTCAAAGCTCGCAAAAACCCCTATGCATCCAAACTCAAGAAGCCTGTGACGATGCGTCTGTCAGAAGACGTTGTCATCTATTTCAAGAGCATGGCAGATGACGCAGGGCTTCCCTATCAAAGCCTGATCAACTTGTATTTGCGCGACTGCTTGGCCAACAACCGCAAAGTGCAAATCAACTGGCCTAAACTGGTTTGAACAGCCGAAGCCGAGCATCCATGGTTTCCCTGGAGCCGAAGATCGTTTACACGGATCACTCCATGGGCGACGTTGAGGTGGTTGCGGATTTTCTGCCGTCACCTGCCGTGCTGGCGCTCCGGGAAGATGGCGTCAAGGTCACGCTGGTCCTGAGCAAGAGCAGCGTGGCCGAATCGCAACAAGATCATAGACACGGCTGGGCTGTCCGATCATCGGCTCAAGGTCTTTGATCGAAAGCCCCGCTTGGTCCATACGGAACTTGATGGCTTCCACGGGGTCGGGCAAATCAATCGGATGGTGCTGCGCTCATAGACCTGAATCAAGGTAGAGAGCACATCCAGGCGTTCGCCTTCGGGTGTATCAGGCGATGGATCTTGATCCACCAGCGTTGACATGACGCGCAGTGCTGCCCGGTAATTTAGGGCCTGTCATCAATTGAGCCAAACCACAGCCCCGACGAGATGCACTGCGCC
>CAYRBW010000108.1:0-7749 GCA_964422575.1 uncultured Limnohabitans sp. | reverse complement strand
GCAATGGCGCTTTGTGGCAAGGTCACACTCACGGTGCCGCCGGGGTTGAGGGTCGTGTTCAGGTCGTTCGCGGTGACGGTGTAAGTCACGGGTGTGCCACCGTTAATGCTCACCGTGACCACGTCGCCTGCAGCCGCGCCTGTCGGCAACGTCACGACCACGGGCACGCCATCAGAAGCTTCTGCCGCGGTGATGCCGCCACCGGCGGCTTCGGGCACGCTCACGGTCGGCGTGCCGGGGCCTTGGGTGTCAATGCTCACATTGGTCGTGACCACACCGCCTGTGGCCGGGTTGCCTGCGGCATCGGCATAGCTGGTGGTGATGACCGCTGCGCCTGCGGCGGCGGCAATGGCGCTTTGTGGCAAGGTCACACTCACGGTGCCGCCGGGGTTGAGGGTCGTGTTCAGGTCGTTCGCGGTGACGGTGTAAGTCACGGGTGTGCCACCGTTAATGCTCACCGTGACCACGTCACCTGCTGCTGCGCCTGTGGGTAACGTCACCACCACGGGCACGCCATCAGAGGCTTCTGACGCATTGATGCCGCCACCAGCCGCTTCGGCCACGGTTGGGGCCGTCAAGGCGCCGGGTCCTTGGGTGTCGGAGCCAGTTCCATTGCCATTGCCATTCAAAAGGACAACACCACCCAAAGTAGCGCCTGTGATCACCCCCATCAATGAGCCACCAGCGGCTTGCCCTACAGCGGCATTGGTCGCACTCAAAATGGAGGGCGCGCTCACTGGCGACGCAACAAGCCATGAAACACCTTCACTGAGTTGCTGCAGTTGGCTGGCTTCAGTCAGTTGCCATTGCTCGCCTGTCAACAATGCCTCTGGCTGTTCATAAAATTCAGCCAACTCGACCAACCGTACTCCACCATCTTGTGCCTCAACCACCAAGGTCTGGCCCACACGCACGAGTTTGAGTTTTTGTTGGCCAACGGCCTGTTGGCCTGTTAGGGTGACCCCATCCACAATCAAAGTGATTTTTTCACCGGCTTTGACGACATGCTTGACTGCTGCTTGGCCAGGTTGGTGCTCTGCCACCGTTATTTTGACGGGCGTTTTGCTATGCGCAGCAATGATTTGAATTTGCATTTTTAATGGTTAATATGGGTGAAATGATTTTTTAATCTTAGCCATTAAGACGGCACAAGATTGTTAAGATTTATTGCTTTAAATCGTTAATGCATGGAAGGTAACCGGATGACAAAGCAGGTTTGGTCAGACCGACGGCTGTAGTGCACAGCACCCCCGTGGTGGTGCACCACGGTGTGCACAAAGTACAGCCCCAAGCCCGCGCCTGTGTGGTGGCCTTCGCCGAGTGGCCGACTGAAACGCTTGAACAGGTGCGCTTGCTCTTCGGCTGCAATGCCAGGGCCTTGGTCTGTCACGCAGATGTGGAAGTGGCCTGATTCGGTATGCGCGTGCAGACCAACGCGACCATCGGGTGGAGAAAACTTGAGGGCATTGGCCAGCAAGTTGGTCACGGCACGCAACAGCGTTTCGGCATTGCCGTGCACCCATTGGGGTTCTTCGGGCAGGCTGATGTCCAATGGCAATTGCTGCTTTTGGGCCAAGGGGTAAATTTCGTCAACGACTTCGTGCAGCAAGGCCACGATGTCGAGCTCGACAAAGCTTTCACGGCTCAGCATCTGTGCACGTGC
The DNA here is from genome assembly GCA_964422575.1 of uncultured Limnohabitans sp. Classification (GTDB taxonomy): domain Bacteria; phylum Pseudomonadota; class Gammaproteobacteria; order Burkholderiales; family Burkholderiaceae_C; genus Limnohabitans_A. The sequence goes on along the minus strand of CAYRBW010000108.1, from coordinate 6,086 downwards.
GGTTTGCAAGAAGTCTTCCGTCCAGCGCAGTGCGCGTTCGAGTTGCAGGTGTGCGGGGTGCTGCTCACCCAGTTCTTGACAGATTTGAATGGCAACGCTGGCCAAGGGCACCCGGATGTCGTGCGACACAAACGCAAGGGTCTCGCGCTGGGTTTCGTCCAGGCGCTGCAGCTGAGTGGTGGCGGCACGGACTTGTTCAATGCGGCGTTGAAACAGATCATCCCAGCCTTGTAGCGGGTGTGCTGTGGCTTGGTGGTGATGGGGGTGCAGTGCACCCAGTTGCAGTTGCAGGCGCTGCAGTTCAACGTCTAAAAACTGACTGGCCGACTCCAGCTTGCGCCAAGCCCACAAGGGGTAGGCACTGAGCAAGCCCAACAGCCCAGCAGACATGGGCAGCCAAATGTGAAAGTACAAGGGCCAGGCCATGGCAGCGCAGGCGACCAGCACGCCATAAACCAAATTGATGCCCAAACCAGTGCGCGTGCGGACATAAGGCAACCAGGCCATGGGCAAGAGCGCCAAGGCACAGGCCAAGGTGGTGCTGAGCCACAGTGGTGCGCGCTGGATGAGGGTGTGAGATCGCATCGATATCAGCGTGTTGGCCAAAAACTCCACCCCCGGCATGGGTTGTTTGAAGCCAGAAACCGGGGTGGGCAGGTTGTCTGACATGCCCGATGCGGTGGCCCCCACCAACACCCATTTGTCTTTGAATGTGCCGGGGCTGAATTGCCCGCGCAGGACTTGCACATAAGACAGCGCTGGCAATTGTTGGTGTGCCGTTGTGAAATTGATGTAGCGCTGCTCGCGCTTGGCCAATGTGGTGACGCCCAGCGCCGTGCCTGGTTCTGTGCGCGTTACAGGTGTCGTGGCGGTGTGGGCAGCGGTGGCTGTTGCCACAGCCCACATGGCTTGCGCAAAATGCGGCCAAACGGGTTGGCCCAAGCCTTCCCACAAGTAGATGCTGCGGGCGATGGCGTCAGCATCGAGTTCGGCATGGACGCGGCCCAACGCTGCGGCGTGGGCCGTCAAGGCGGGCAGCGGCAGGGTTTCAATGAGTTGCCCATTGCGTCGGACTTTTTCGATGACGATGGGTAACACCACATTGCCCGCACGGGCCACGGCTTGGGCCAGCCGGGCATCGGCCTGCGGGTCATCGGATTGGGGTTCAGCGAACAAGATGTCCATGCCGATGACGCGTGCGCCATCGGCATGAAGCCGTTCAATCAACTGGGCATGATGGTGTCTGGGCCAGGGCCAACGCCCCAGGCTGGCCAGGCTTTGCTCGTCGATCGTGACAAGCACCACATCGGCTGGTGGGCTGTGTTGAGTCTGCTGTTGACCAGTGTCAAAAATGACGTTGTCAATGCGTGACAAAGCCCCCGTGACTGAGACGACAAAGGTGATGCCGATCAGCAGCAGGGAGGTGGTCAGGCGCTCACCCAGTTGGGGCCAATTCATGCGGATCGTGACGGTAATTTAGTACGACCAAACCCACAAGTGATGCGTGCGACCGGGCTCGGGCGGGACGGGCAGCAGCACTGAGGCGCTGGCTTGCGTCTGGTGCCAGACAGCTTGACGGCCTTCGGCATCGCGGGTGATTTGCAGCAAGTAGCGCCGCCCGGCTGGCAAAGGAGCCAACTGAAGCGATACGGGTCCAGCGGCAAAGTAATGGGCGGGCAGTTGGACGGCCGGGCCTTGTTGCTGTCGAGGAATGGCGACTTCGAAGCTGTGCAATGCCGCTTGGCTGGGAATGCCTTTGGAATCCACACTCCAGGCCCGCAGGTGGTAGTGTCCATCGGCAAGGGCGCCAGCATGGAGCTGGGGCGTAGGGCTTTGCTGGTTCATGGTCAGCTGGGCCATTTGAGGGTCCAAGCCAATTTGCATGACCCAACCCGTGGCACCGATTTGCGCTGCCCATTCAAAAGTGATCGGAAAGTCAACAAACCGGCTCTGCGGATTTTGCAGCTCTGGCGCGGGTCGGGTGACCTGCGGGGGCAGGGGTTTTTCTCCGGCTTGGGCAGCGCTGCTGTAGCCTTCTTGCACCGTCACTTGCCCCTGCTTGGTTTGCAATGCAACTTGCCCTTGGCTGGTTTGCTCGATGGTGCGGGTTGGCGTCGCCTCGACCACGAATTGTGTGCCACGCACAGACGCAACAGCGGCAGGTGTGATGACCTCAAATTGTTGACCTTTGCGGCCTTGGGGGTTGGCCTGCACCTCAACCCGTCCGGTTTGCAGTCGCAAGCGTGTGTCGGCCATGAGGCCACCAGCGTACAAACTCAAGGTGTCCATGACCACGGTGGAATCGGGCTGAACAACCAGGGTGGATTGGTCTGCAAATTGCAACCGCGCACTGCTGTGATGCCCCACTTGAATATGTTGCCCTGTCTGGATGGCTTCGCCGATTCGCGCAGCTCGCCAGGTGCCGTCCAGCTGTCGGGTTTTCACATCACCGGCAATGGCGGTGAGCTGGGCATGGGTCTGCTGTACCGACAACCAACGCAAAGGCATGCGCAATTGAGTGCCCGCTTGAATGCGGTTGGTATCAGGCAAACGGTTGTACTCCGCCAGGGCAATCCAACGGATGTTGGGTTTCAGGTACAACCGCGTCAGCTCGGACACGGTGTCTTGTGGGCGAACGGTGTAGCGCCAGTCTGTACCAACATCGCTTTGGGCCTGTGCAGTGCCGATGCATAAAAGCAAAGCCCATGTGGCAAAAGCAACGGTTTGGGTCCATGGTGTTCTTGTCATAAATTTTCTGTTATCCCTTCGTACAAATATTCCAAGCGATAGCCCCGTTGGTAGATGGATTTGAGCTTCCAGCCGTGCATCGCGTTGAGCGCCAATTTGCTGCGCAAGTGGCTGATGTGCACATCCAGTCGGCGTGTGTCGACAGCCACTTCATCGATCCCAAGCAACTCGTACAGGTGCTGGCGCGTGATGATCTGCCCGCGGTGCATGAAGAGGTCAAAAGCCAAAATGGTTTCCGAGCCAGTCAGAGAAACAGGTCGCCCATTGCGCAAAATGACTTGATTGCGGTAATCGATGACCAGTTGCCCCAAAATTTCTTTATGAACAGGTTGCGCCCGGGGTGTGATACGTCTGAGCAATGCTTGAATGCGCGCATGCAGCACGCCAATCGCCGGGGGTTTGATGATGTAGTCGTCTGCACCGGCCATCAGCACTTGGGTCACATCCTGCTCAGCGTCTCTGCCCGTCATGAAGATGACGGGGGGCATGCGGCCAATCTTGTTGAGACGGGCCATGACTTCTGGGCCCGTGAGATCGGGCAGGCTCCAGTCAAACAAACAGACATCGTGCTTGTGAAGCACCAAATGGCTGAGACAGGCTTGCCCGGTGGTGAAGTGCGTCACCTCGTAGTGAAGCGCTCGGAGTTCGCGGCAAATGCGTTCGGCAAAGAAGGCATCGTCTTCTAGAAACGCGATCTTCGCGGGTGCCATCTGCGTGTCGTTTTCTGCAAACATCACTCAACGTTCGCCCATAGATTGACCCAGTGTTTTGGTCACGGGTTTTGTAAGGTAGCTCAGCACGCTGCGCTCCATGACTTTGATGTCGACGCTGGCACTGAGTCCTGGACGCAACTTGATCGCGCGTGCTTTTTCTCCCTTGAACTCGGGCTGGGTCAACTGGATACGCACACGATAATACGAAAATGGGCCTTGCTTGGTGTCTTCGGTCAGGGTGTTGGAACTGATGTAGCTGACTTTGCCGTGCAATGCACCGTAGATGCTGGCGTCGTAGGCATCGCGCTTGATGCTGACGTCTTGCCCAATGGCAATGAATGCAATGTCTGCCGATGGTACTTTGGCTTCTGCAAGCAGTTTGTCGCTCATGGGCAGCTGCTCGATCAAGGTATCGCCTGACCGAACCACGCCCCCCAAGGTATTGACACGAATGTTGTTCACGACAGCATCTACAGGGGGGATCAGTTCGGTCTGTTCCAACAATTGGCGTCTGTCGCGCAATTGCCCTGTCTGTGTACTCAGCTCTTCTTGCGCCTTTACAACTTGAACGCACGTCAGTAACGCAAGACCAGCAAGCCATGCCAGTGTTCGCATCCGAGCGTTTTTTTTGGGCGCAACTGAGATCACATGACATTCCTTGGAGTAGTTTTACTTTCGCTGATCCGCACGGAACAGAAAACAGGTTATCAATCTACTCATTTCAATTTTTTGTTGGTCAAACATATTGAATCTAGCAAAAATATTGGCACACTTGTGATTTCAATGATTAAGATTTATTAAGAAATTGACTGTGCAAGCGACACGACAGGGCCCGATGGCGGTCAAACCTGTTAACAGGGTAATTACGCTGTCGAATGCAAATAAAATTTGTATGATGACCTGATCAATTCCTCCTTCAGGAAACAACTCATGCAACGTAGAAACTGGATCGCGGCGGCTGCCGCCTTGGTCGCCGCATCGCCCTTTCTGGCTTCGTCAGCACTGGCGCAAGCCTGGCCCGCGCGCCCCATCAAGCTGGTGGTACCCTTCCCTCCGGGTGGCTTGATCGACAACATGGCCCGCTTGGTGGCACCCAAGCTGTCGCAAGAGCTGGGGCAGCCCATCGTGATCGACAACAAACCCGGTGCCGGTGGCAACTTGGGCGCGGCCGAGGCGGCACGCGCCGCCGCCGATGGCTACACGCTCCTGATGGCGTCGCCACCGCTGACCATCAGCCCGGCGCTCTATGCCAAGTTGCCTTACAAACCGGAGCAAATCGTGCCGGTGGGCCTGCTGGGCCGTGTGCCCAATGTGCTGGTGGTCAATCCGGCGTCAGGCATCCAGTCGGTGGCCGACCTGAGCGCGCGCATCAAGGCCAAACCGGGTCAGCTCAATTACGCGTCCAACGGACAAGGCACTTCTTTGCACCTGAGCGCCGAACTTTACAAAAGCCAGTCCGGCTTGTTCATCACGCACATTCCTTACCGGGGCGCAGCCGCTGGCCTGACGGCGGTGATGGCCGACGAGGTGAGCATGATGTTTGACAACCTGCCTTCAGCGTTGGGCTTGATCCATGGCGGCAAGCTCAAAGCCTTGGCGGTGACCACCCCCCAGCGCAGCAGCGCCTTGCCGGGCGTGCCCACCATGGAGGAAGCCGGGATCAAGGGCTACCAGGTGTTTGCCTGGTTCGGCCTCGCAGCCCCTGCGGGTTTGCCTGCACCGGTTGCGCAAAAGCTGGAACAAGCCCTGGAGCGCGTGGCCAAGCAGCCCGAAGTCCAAGCCGCGATCCAGAAGGCCGGTGCCGAACCGACTTGGGTGAACGCGCAAGGCATGGCCAGCTTCATGCAAGCCGACATGGCGCAATGGAAAAAAGTGGCGGCCTACGCCAAGATCAACCTGGACTGAGAGCACAAACATGACCACAGTTGGACTGATTGGTTTGGGGGCCATGGGCTCGGGCATGGCCGCTTCGCTGCGGCGTGCGGGGCACGCGGTGCATGTTTTTGATGTGCGTCGCGAGGTGGCGGCTGCTTTTGCAGCAGACGGCGGCGTGGCGCACGACACCTTGGCTTCATTGGGTGCAGCGTGTGATGTGATCGTGTCGGTGGTGGTGAATGCCGCGCAGACCGAGCGCGTGCTGTTTGGCGATGGCACCACCCCAGGATGTGCCGCCAGCATGAAGCCCGGCAGCGTGTTTGTGATGTGCTCCACCGTGGACCCCAACTGGTCGGTGGCTTTGGAAGCACGGCTGGAGGCCATGGGTCTGCGCTACGTGGATGCGCCCATCTCGGGCGGTGCAGCCAAAGCAGCCTCTGGTCAAATGACCATGATGACGGCGGGCAAGCCCGAGGCCTATGTCGTGGCCGAGCCCTTCTTGAACGCCATGGCCGCCAAGGTTTACAAGCTGGGCGACAGCGCGGGTGCGGGCAGCAAGGTCAAAATCATCAACCAACTGCTGGCGGGCGTGCACATTGCCGCCGCAGCCGAAGCCATGGCGCTGGGCTTGCGCGAAGGCGTGAACGCAGAGGCACTGTACGAGGTGATTACGAACAGCGCAGGCAACAGCTGGATGTTTGTAAACCGCATGGCCCATGTGCTGGCGTCCAATTACACGCCGCTCTCAGC
>CAYRBW010000107.1:0-7783 GCA_964422575.1 uncultured Limnohabitans sp. | reverse complement strand
GGCTGCTACAACGCGCTGCAATACCTGGCGCTGCAAACCTCAACGCCGCTGAACGTGACCTTGGTCGCGGCCAGTGGCCCGGTGTGGATGCTGGCCATTGGGGCCTTGTTTTTTCAGGCTCCGGTGCGCCGGGCCCAGGTCTATGGCGCCCTGCTATCCATCGTGGGCGTGTTGGTCGTGATGTCGCGGGGCGATTGGGCGCAACTCATGGCCGTGCGGCTGGTGGTGGGCGACCTGTTCATATTGTTGGCCGTGGCCTGCTGGTCCTGGTACAGCTGGCTGCTCAGCCGCAAAGACGAGCCCGAAGCCATCCGCAACAACTGGGCCGCCTTCTTGCTGGCGCAAGTGGTGTTTGGTCTGGCTTGGTCGGGCTTGTTTGCGGGCCTGGAATGGGGGCTGACCGATGCCCACATCACCTGGGGCTGGCCACTGCTGAGCGCACTGGCCTTTGTGGCCGTGGGCCCCGCCGTGCTCGCCTACCGCTGCTGGGGCTTGGGCATCCAGCAAGCGGGGCCAGCGGTGGCTGGCTTTTTTGCCAACCTCACGCCGCTGTTTGCGGCCATCTTCTCAGCCACGTTTTTGGGTGAATTGCCGCACCTGTACCACGTGGCGGCTTTTGGGCTGATTGTGGGTGGGATTTGGGTGTCGTCTAGGCAATAACCCGCGAAGGTTTAGCCGAGCTGCAGCAGGAATTTCTCAAATTGATTCACATTGCGAGCTTGGGCCGCAATAAGGTGAATGACTCTTTTGTAGCGGTTGCGGTCCTACATTCTGCGGATATCAACGCTCGGAAGAAGCTACTCAACTTTGTCGTGACTGATCAGATCTAGTAGCCCGCGGCGACGAGTTGTTTGAAATCCGACACAAAATCCCGTCGCAAATAGAAGGTCCGGTATGCCTTCTCCACCATCGCGAAGTACTGATCGGGCTTGTTCCAAGTAACCTCATTCAACACTTCCCTGGCCGGTCCCTCCTTAGCGTGATAGTCGTTGTATTTCACAAGATCCTCAAATCGAAACCCTAGGCGTGCGAGCTGCTGATAGGTGCGCCGCTCAGCCGCGTCGACTGGCTCGGAAAGACTCGCTGCGATTGAGGCCGCGACAATGTGCTTGCGCGTCGTGAACGCGTCGTCCCATCCAGGCAGCATCTGCTCGTAATCAAGCAGGCTCTCTGTCACTGGATCACCTAACCCACGATCTCGGCTCAGCTGCTTCTGCGCTCGGACAAAGTCCTTGTAGAGCGCAAAATAAGCCAGCGTCGCGCCCGATGACACAGCAAACGAAATAGTCTGTCTAGCGAAGCGTGCATTTTCTTTGTGGCCACCAATGATGAAGTAGGCCTTGGTGAAGATTCCTTCAACGCGAAGTCTTTTGAACAGATTCCTGATCACCTGATTGGTGAATTTACGGCCACCTGCCTTGATGCTGTGCCGTCGCGCTGCATTGCCCGACTCGACACCGAACGCCAGCATGTTGCAGCCCGCCTCAGAGAGAAGGCTGACAAATCCACCTCTCTCGCCATGCGCTTCGTACGCGTCAAAGTCCTCAAGCCTAAAGATGCCGCGCCAAGTCAGGCTGCCGCTCCACTCGCGTCGAATGGTGGCAAGTCCTTTTAGGAACCGTTCGGCCCAGGCTACCCCCTCTTTCACTCGGACGCTCCCAACGTTATCTGGTGATGCAATCTGGGGAAGCAGGTTGTCATCAATGAACTGAATTCGCAAATTGGGATGCGAAGCCGCGAGCTGGCGTATTTCCTCCAAGATGGAGTCGACCTCGCGCCGACGCTCACCTTTGCTCAGACTTCGTCGCTCGGTGCAAAAGCTGCAGTTCCAGTCGCAGCCCTTGGACATCACCACATGGGCCTCGTGAACGCGGCCCTTTACATCCCGTGTCCTGCCAGGCTCGTACTGTCCCTCAGGACCAGCGTATAGCCTACGGTCCAGTTGTATCTTCATCCAGCCCAAGTCCCTGACCGGCTTGTCCACGCCCGCAATGGCAGACACGGACAGCGCCTCAACGTCGCGCAGAGCAACGAGGTTGCTGTGCGGGTTCGCAACTAACCCACTGTTCACCGGCCAGGGGGTTGACGTCTTGAGCGCCTCAACCAACAGCTCGAGGTTGCTAACGGCGTCATCTGAGATTGCGAAATCCCAGTTGTCTCTGTCGCCCTCATCCATGGCTGAGAACTGCCAGCCGTCGAGGTTGACCGCAGGTCCACCGACTACCAGAACAGGTCGAACAGTGGCATTACGGATCTGGCGAAGCATCTCCCGAGTGGACCGAACCGTGCTGAAAACCGTGTTGAAGCCGATCAGGTTGAACGTCTTGGCTCGAATGATTACATCGGCGGCCAAGTTAGGGAACCGGTGGCAGTCGACTAGGTGGACGTCATGCCCCAGATTGGAAATGTGGGTTGCAAGCAACCCGAGTCCAAGCGGTGGCGTGCTGGTTTTCGATGCCGCCCGCCCCGCGTCGGTTTGAACGGCGATTGGAGGCAAAACCAAGAGCACTCGCTTGACTAACTCAGTTGCGCGTTCGCGTGCGTCAACCACTTCGGGATGCATCTGGCGACCCAATGGGCCGCCTTGATGCCCCACGCTGGGCCCGAATAACTCCCTAGACTTGGGGAAGTCCTTCAACGTGAACTTGGCTAGCTGCGCTGGCCACGGATCCTTCGATCTGTGCTCATCGCAGTAGTGTTGCAAGAACTCCCGAGCCAGCCAGGGATGCCCTCCCTCAAACGAGACGGCGATATCAACAATTTTTCCAAGCCTGGCACATAGCTTGCTGCCAGAGTCTGAAGACGCATCCGATGACGCTAACCTCACGCGCAGCACAGGAGAAAAGGCGAGGTCAAGCGCGGCCCAACGGATGGCCTCTTCTTCATCGTTGGCCATCGCTTCCAATACATGGAATACACGCGCACTCGAAATGGAGACCGTGATCATCCCCGCCGCGAGCCGCTTATCGCCACGCCAGGTCTTGGTCACCTCATTCTTCGGGTCCAGCCGGTTGAAAAAGCCGATCGGCTGTTCCATCGACTGTCGCGCGGCGTCGGGCTTCAAGCTGAACAGCGCCAGCGCTGTGGGCGCAATGTCGGCCTCACGTTGAAGCAGCTCACCGATATCAAACGGCCTTGCCATGGCCCTGGCGCATCGCGCTGATTCCTCGGCGAAGTCTTCGAGCCCTTCCGTGTCAATTACGCGTTTGAGGTTGGGATTGGCCACGCACAAGCGAGCCACACGGATACGCAACGCACGATCGCGAGCAATATGCTTGACTAGGGGTTTAAGGAAATCTCTGGCCTGGTCGTCGAACCGGCCGTCAAAGTCGGCCGAATATCGTGACACGTAAAAGACTAGTTCTTTGCGCAGAAATCCATCTTCGAATATTCGGTCACGCATCTCGTCAGGCAGAAGTGCCTTGAAGTCGCCGAAGTTCTTCGCCAGCTTCGTAGCGGCAGCCAGGAACCTCCAACACAGATCGAGGAACACCGTGTCGAGAATCGGCAGTCCGCCTGCTTTGAGATGGTCGGCCAATGCCACAGAGATCGCCTCCCCTATCGTCGTCAATGCCGTCTTGAACTCTCGCCGATCAGTCATAGTCGCAGTGACGCCGACATCGCTGAAGAAGTTCATTGCGGAACATACCTGCCCCCAGTCGCGCTCGACATGCCCGGATTGACACGCCTCCAGCGCGGTCAGCATCATTTCTGCGCCAGCTGCCCCGTCTCGACTGTCGACCGCTCGCTGCGCGGCCAGCTGGCGCTGAAACCAGTCTCGCGGGTTCGCCCACGGCCACTTGGCATTAGCCAAAAGTTCGGCAGCACACCCTTCCCATGTGAACAACTGCCTAATGAGTGGCGCGAGTTCCATTGAGGCCTTCTTGCGGGTCGGGTACTCTCGTACCATCTTTTGAACTGCATCACACAGTGCATTCGTGTCCTGCTCGGAGGGATGACCGGCCGGTGATCCGCCGGTCATGACAACGGGAAGAACGCCAGAAAAATCCGAGTCCGGAAATCGATCCCGAAGTTGCCCGACCAGGACAGCCAGGCCGGATTGAGTCGAACAGACCAATGGAACACCTGCACAAAGGGCTTCCCAGCCGGCTAGCCCGAAGCCTTCGTGCCATGACGGCATCAGCGCCACATCAGCGTTGATCAGGTAGTCGTGCAGATCTTCCTGCCGGTTCGTGAACGGCATCGGTTCCAGATCAAAAGCGGCGTCCTCGCGGGCGTCGCTTTTCAACATGTCGATGAGCTCACCGTCCTTTTCGGGATCGACGCCACACGCGTAGAAGTGCCCACGCAGCGTCCAGCGTCCAGCGTTTGCACTCGACCTTTCCGCGAGATAGGCGGCTTTCACAGCGCGAACTGCCAGCACCCCGTTTTTGATCGGATCGTCCTCGAGGCCTAATCTGCCGCTCATATAGAACGTCAATGTGCCATCGCCTGGCGCTTGCGCCCTGATGCTTGAACTCCCAGGTGTTAGTGCAATGACCTGGTCCTTGCGATCACGACGCGCCTTCTGAAATCCATCGGCCAGCAGTGGCCCGATAGCAAACGCAAAGTCTGCAGCAGTGACTAAGGCGTGCTGCCTGCGCGACTTCTCGTAGACATTGGGCAGCGACTGCCCCTTGCGTCGCGAGTATTCGGCGTAGTCCATGTGACTGATCACTGCCGACTTCACAGACGTGTCGCGGCCAAGCCGAATCTGCAGGTCCTTGGCGCAGTCGATGGCCAATTGACCCGTCTTCAGGTCATGCCCGATGACCAGCAACCCTTCGATATCGGGCAGCGGTGTCTTCAAAACCTCTTTATGAACGTCCCCCAGAATCACGTCGACCTCAAAGGTACTAGGACTGATGACCTCGACCTTCAAGGGAGCGGCTGTCTTCAACGCCTCCTCAACGATGCAAATGCACCGGCCGCCCTTAGGAAGGATATTGGCGACCCCTAGTGCCAATCCCGTGTTGATCACGTTGATCCCACCATGCGCGCTGCCCCAACTGGTGGCAATGCAAACAACGATATAGGCCATTTCATTCTCCCCTCTTTATTTGACAGCAGACCCCACTTCCCGTACGGGCCGTTTCTGATCAACTGTGTTTGTAAGGGAGTCGAAGCGAATGTCCACAGCCCTGACTAAGCGAGGATAACGTAGCTTTCTAGCGTTGATCCAGGCAATGATCATGAAGACTCACCAAGTTCTGCGATAAGCTACCTCCGGTTGGGTAAAAGCTCATGGTTGGTCTCAAAGTGGTCGCTGCGGTTGACCGCTTTCAGCCTAAAGAAGACCTCCAACCATCTGACTTTTACTGACTCAGCAATCCAGCCACAAAGCTGCTGCCGTCGCCTGTCATCGATGGCAGCACTTCAGCGCATCCCAATGCCCAGTATCAATAAGTCCCCGGGTAAGCCCCACCATCGGCCAACACGTTCTGGCCCGTCATGTACGCGGCATGCTGGCTGCACAAGAAGGCACAGATGGCCCCAAACTCTTGCGGGTTGCCGTAGCGCCCAGCCGGGATTTGCGCTTGCTGGATGGCGCGCATTTCCTCCACGGTCTTGCCCGCCTTTTGGGCCATCGCGGGGATGGTGGCGCGGATGCGGTCGGTGTCGAATTTGCCGGGCAGCAGGTTGTTGATGGTCACGCCTTGCGCGGCGATCTTGCTGCGCGATGCGCCCGCCACAAAACCTGTCAGTCCACTGCGTGCGCCGTTGGACAGGCCCAGCACGTCAATAGGCGCTTTCACGGCGCTGGAGGTGATGTTGATGATGCGGCCAAAACCGCGTGCAGCCATGCGGTCCACGGTGGCTTTGATGAGTTCAATCGGCGTGAGCATGTTGCCGTCAATGGCCTTGAGCCAGGCCTCGCGGTCCCAGTCACGGAAGTCGCCCGGGGGCGGGCCACCTGCGTTGGTGACCACGATGTCGTAATCTTTGCCGGGGCCACCCGCCACGCTCCAGATGGCTTCGCGACCGGCTGCGGTGGTGATGTCCACGGCCACGCCGATCAGTTGTACCTTGTCGCCGGTTTCGGCACGCAAGTCATCCACAGCTTTGTTCAGCACCTCGGCACCGCGTGCCACCATGACCACGTTCACGCCTTCCAGCGCCAGCGCACGTGCGCAGCCCCAGCCCAAGCCTTTGCTTGCGCCACCCACCAAAGCCCATTTGCCTTCAATGCCCAAGTCCATTTTTCTCTCCAGTTGACTTCAAACTTTGGGTGCGCGTGACACCCAGAAAACACCCGACAACACCAGCACGGTGCCGCCCACAATCCATAGATTGAAGGGCTCACCCAAGATGAACACCCCCATCAACAGCGTCGACATCGGCCCAATCATGCCGGTCTGTGCGGTGAGCCCGGAGCCAATGCGCTCGATGGCCATCATGACCAGCACCACTGGCACCGCTGTGCACGCCGTGGCATTGAGCAGCGACAGCCAGAGCACGGGTTCGGGCACCTGCGCCAGCGACAGCGGACGCAGCACCACAAATTGGGCGATGCACAACACACACGCCACCGAAGTGGCCCAGCCCGCCAAACGCAACGACCCCAGCCGCTGGACCATCTGCCCGCTGTAGCTGAGATACAGCGCATAACTGATGGCACTGCCCAGCACCAGCGCTGCGCCCAGAGCGGCGTTTTTGCCGTCGAGCGCGGCCTCGTGGCCAAACACCAGCATCACACCCGCATAGCTGATGGCCATGCCCACGCCTTGGCGGTGGCTGATCTTGCGGCCATACAGCAACCAGCCCAAAACCAGCACCAGCGTGGGGTTGAGGTAGAGGATCAAACGCTCCAGCGAAGCGCTGATGTATTCCAAGCCCCAAAAGTCGAGGAACGACGCCAGGTAATAACCACTGAAGCCCAGCCCCAAAATGCCCAGCCAGTCACGCCCCGCGATGCGGGGTTTGCCCCGCCCCGCCCACCAGGCCATGAGCAAGAACAGGGGCAAAGCAAACAACATGCGCAACATGACCAGCGTGACGGAGTCAACCCCGTGGCGGTAGGCCAGCTTGACGATGATGGCTTTGCCGCTGAAGGCAATGGAGCCGGCCATGGCCATGATCAGGCCGGTGGTGAGCTGCGGCGAACGTGCCAACACCATCAAAAGCCCACAGCCTGCCCATCACGGCGCGGGTCGCTGGCGGCCATGTAGCCCTCCACGCCCGGATCGCCCATGCGCCAGATGAACTGGCCCGCGCCAAAGTCTTGGTAGGAGTCGTTGATGATGTCCAACTCGTGGCCACGGGCGATCAAACCCTGCACGGTCTGCGCGTTCATCGCCGCTTCGACGTTGATGTTCATGCCGGTGTTGTAACGCCAGCGCGGTGCATCGCAAGCGGCTTGCGGGTTTTGCTGGTAGTCAAGCATGCGCACCAGGGTTTGCATGTGGCCTTGAGGCTGCATGTTGCCGCCCATCACGCCGTAGCTCATGACGGGCTGGCCGTTTTGGGTCAGGAAGGCCGGGATGATGGTCTGGAAAGGCCGCTTGCCGGGCATCACCAAGTTGGCGGTGTTGGGGCCTTGGGGGTTGGTGCTGAAACCATGGCCGCGGTTTTGCAGGCTGATGCCGTAAGTCGGCTCCACCACGCCCGAGCCAAAACCCATGAAGTTGCTCTGGATGAAGCTGACCATCATGCCGTTTTCATCGGCAGCCGTGAGGTAGATCGTGCCGCCCTTGACCGGGTTGCCGGCCTGGAAGTTTTGCGCCTTCTTCATGTCGATGAGCTTGGCACGGCTGGCCAAATAGGCCGGGTCCAGCATCTGCTC
>CAYRBW010000106.1:0-7855 GCA_964422575.1 uncultured Limnohabitans sp. | reverse complement strand
GGTGTTGGTCAAGGTGCAGCACCAACTCTTCAATTTGGGCGGTGAGCTGTCCATTCCCGGTTTTGAGTTGCTCAAGGAAGAGGCCGTGGCCGCATTGGACAAGGCCTTGGACATCTACAACGCGCAACTGCCCAAGCTCGAAGAGTTCATCTTGCCCGCAGGCACACGCGGTGCCGCGCAAGCCCACGTTTGCCGCACCGTGGCCCGCCGGGCCGAGCGTGCTTGTGTCGCTTTGGGCAACGAAGAGACCATCAACGAGACGCCACGTCAGTACCTCAACCGCTTGTCCGATTTGATGTTTGTGTTGGCGCGTGTGCTCAACCGCATGAACGGCGGCGATGACGTGTACTGGAAGAGCACCCGCATGAGCCAAGGCACTGACGCCAAGTGAAACGGCCATTCGCCATGGCTTTGGCGGTCTTGTGCGCCAGCACCGCACAGGCCGCTCCCCAGACGGTCACCTTGTCCTGTGCCGTGGCCTACATGCCCGCGCGCAGCACCTGGGTGCGCGAAGTGCAAATCGATTGGGACTACAAAATCATTCGCGCGGTGCGCATCGATGGCTTGGCACCTTACAGCTATTCGGTCAATCCGCAAGGCCTGTCCACCGCCATCGACAACGAACGCATCCAGCTCGACTTGACCCAGGCGCAGTGGTCCAGTGACTTTCGAGGTTTGGCGACAGGCCGAGGCCGCTGCGATGTGGTGGCGCCTTCCTGAGGCTGTCACTTAGGCGCGTTTTTGAGGGTTGTCGCAGGTGACACGAGGGGCCCGCTGCGATGCCGCACTGTTTGAACACAGCGATACGGCCCTGCAGCACGGCACATGGGGGCCAACCAGTGCAGGTTTGCCCGCTTCACCCACACCATGAACAGCAAAAACGTTTCTTGCCAGACCGATGCCAACGGTTACGATAGCCATGAGACTTCTCTTTCCACAAAAACAAGTGCGTTGATGAACAGATTTGCCTCACCAGCTTGGCACTGTGTTGGCGCCAACCGCGACTCTGACGGGGCGCGGCTCACTTGGGACGGGGAAGTCCCTTTCATTCGTTAGGTCTATCAGGAACCATTCATGCGCATCGCGATTGCCGTCCCAATATGTGCTGCGCTGCTCGCATGCGCACCGTCGCCGATCCAGCTAACGGCTGGGGTAGTCGCGGGGATCGCTGCGACCACGGTTGCCGATGGCGTGTTTGGCAAAGTCATCTTCGATCCCGTGTGGGAGTTCTTTGTCGGGAAACCTGGCGAAGCAGAACTCAAGACATTGAAGAATGACTTCATTAAAGAGGCAACCAAGTCAATCGTGGAATCTATCATCCCAAGTGCGAACGCAGCTGACGGCGGATATACATGCGAGCGAGGCGAAGAACTGTCACGCTGCCAGTATCGCGTTGCTGAGGCAGCAAGTCTTGGTTTTGATGCTTACGCTCCAAAATTTGTTGCTGCCTGGAGAACGTGTAGAGACGACATCGTGCTGACGCCCGTCACAGGTGCACTCGACTACACTGAACAAGTACGCAAAATCACGGAGTGCATCGGTGAGCGCGGTTTCCAGCGAGAAGTTGCCGTGATCATCGCTCACGTTCAAAGGAGGACTTAAATGCGATCTGCTGCATTGGCACTGTCGATAGTCACTCTATTGACAGGTTGTTGTTCAACGCGTGGCTTTGAAGGTCGTATTGCATCCCTCGAGTCAGAGAATTCTCGATTGCGCAGCGAATTGAGTGACTCTCGCGGAAGCCAGATGGCCGTTCAGCAAGAGTCACTTTCCACGCAACGCAGAAGTGAATGCATCCTCCGCCACAACGACGCAAAGCACAGTTGCGACATGCTGTTTCGTGGTGAACCAAATAGCGTTGTGCTGCAGAACAAACTTCTGAAATGTCTTAGCAACAAAGGTTTTCCAAGTGGGCTCTCGTCCTGCAGATAGGCCTAACGTTGATCGTGGCGGTGCGTTGCTCGACAAAACCCTGGCGAGCGCGGTGGACCATGAGCTGGCCTTGTTGATCGACCGTCTTGACCGGCACAAAGCGCATGTTGGGGCGGGTGACGGCCTCACAGATGGCGGCGGCATCCGCTGCGTCATTCTTACCGCGCTTGCCCGACAGGTGGTAGGGGGCCACGAACTTGGGGGCCATCAAGCGCACGGTGTGGCCGAACTGGGCAAACTCGCGTGCCCAGTGGTGGGCACCGGAGCAGGCCTCCATGCCGATCAGGCAAGGCGGTAAAGTGGCGATGAGTTCGAGCAGTTTGGCGCGGGGCACGCTGGGACGCACCAAGGTGGGTTTGCCAGCTTCATCCACACAGTGAACAGCAAAAACGTTCTTTGCCAGATCGATGCCAACGGTTTGATTGCCATGAGACTTCCCCTTCACGAATACAAGTGAGTTGATGAAAAGTTTGACCTCTCCATCTTGGCACTCAGTTGCCGCAAACCGCACCCCTCACGGGGCGCGGCTCACTTGGGACAGGGAAGTCCCTTTCATTCGTTAGCCATCTTCCACCAGGAGTCGTCCATCTATGCACCCGAGCGAATTCTTTGACGAACTCAAGGGGCGGAATGAGCTTACGTCCGACACTGAGCTTGCCAACCTAATTGGGCTTACATCGGCTCGAATCAGTCAGATGCGAACCCGCAAGGGCAATCTAACCGCTCGACAGTTAGCCTCATATATCCAAAAAGCTGAAGATCGCGGCCGCCTACTAGCGCAGACCGATCCAATTCGACCGATAGTCGAGATGTATCCAATTAGTGCCGTCTCATCCAAGCAGGATGCAAAAAGGGAATTGTTGCCGACCGGAAAGACACATCCGAGAAACCAAACCATTCGGTCGCTCCTTGAGAAATCTCAAGGGATCTATCTGCTTTATGACTCGCAGGGTTGCGCTATATACGCGGGTAAGACGGAGAAGCAAAACATATGGAAGGAAATGAATGACGCATTCAACCGAGAACGATCTAATCACCAGGCATTCTTTGTTCAGCATCCAACCAACGGATCAACTTTTTCGCCAGCCTGGGAAACACCGAGGCAACCGAAAAAGATGGTCGTCTGTCTCTATGACACCGCGCACTATTTCTCCGCCTACGAAGTAACGCCATCTCTTATCCCAAAGCTTGAGGCTCTCCTGGTGAGAGCTTTCTGTAACAGCCTATCCAATAAGAAGATGGAGAAGTTCTGACCGTGAGGGCGAAACCGATGGCCAACCTCTCGGTCAACACGGACCTCGAGCATAAGGCGCGCGAGGCCGATTACCTCAGACTACAAGTGCTTCTCTACTTTTGCAAGCAATAACCATCCCTGGTTGATTGCGCAGCAATGGACCCGGGTATCGTGTGTTCAGTTGTAAATCCAGATTCAAGCCTTGGCTGGTGGCGGCGGGTTGTCGATGTTGCGATGCAACGGTGCGGACGGTGTTTGTGAGCATTCCCTTCACGCGGCGGAGGTTTTGATCTGTGGTGTCATGTTCCTGTGGTGCTCAGCGTTGTCGGTGTGCCCGGTCAAGCTGGCATCTTGAACACCTCACCATGCTTGAGCACCGCCCTGTTGAAACAAAACTCTGTACACCTTCAACCCGTCTTGAGCAACCGCACCTTGCGTTTTTGGTTTTTGAGCAGTTTGGCCGCCATGTGGTCAAACGTGACGAATTCCTGCCCACCCAGTAGCTCGCCTTCAAAGGCGATCACACCGTCGGCAAAGTCTCCGCCACTCTCCAGCAAAGCCAAGCCTGCCAGCACGGCGGGGGTGTTGCAAAACACTTGGCGCACTTGCAGCAGAGTGCGCACCGCATGGCTCACTTGTGCAGGGGTGTAGTGGTAGCCGCGCAGCAGCACCCATACCATTTCACACAGCGCGGTGGTGGGAACGGCCATCAGGCTGGCTTTTTTCAGCACGCGCAGTGCCAGTGCGGCCTGCTCGGCGTCGTCTTGGGTGGCGAGCCGTACCAGCACGTTCGTATCCAGCGTGACCTTCATGCCTGTTGCGCCCAAGCCTTGGCCAACAAGGTGTTCATGTCGTCCACACTCATGGCTTTGGGTGGAGGAGGCAGGCAAGCGACAAAGGCATCCAGGCCGTGAGGCGTTTTGGCGTGAAGGGCCAATACGCCGTGTGCGAGTTTGTCCACTTCAATTTGTTGCCCAGGTGCAATGCCCAGATATTGCAACAACTCACGACGTAAGGTGATTTGGCCTTTGGTGGTGACGGTTAGCGCGGTCATATGACGACTCCAGAAAGAAGGTGGTAATGTCATCTTACATTACCATCGAAGCGCGATGTCAACCGTCGTGTCTTCAACTTTCTCTGCGCAACGCTGGGAACAGAATTAAAAAAGGCACTTCTCGGATGCCTTTTTTAAGGGTGATGACCCGTGACGGGACTGGCATCGAACTTATCTCGGTGTGCCGATGAACGCACCCTGCGACAGGGCCGTTGTGATGCGAGGACCGAAACAAGCCCTTGAGCGCTGTCACCTAGGCGCGTTTTTTGAGGGTTGTCGCAGGTGACAGCCCCGCACGGGCGCTGCTACGCTCAGCGTTATGAACACCGCCACTTCGACCTCTGCGCCCGCACCGTATGTGCCTCAGATTCGGCTCTATCAAAACTGGCTCCGTGACCAACGTGGCCTGAGTTTTGACACGTACAACGCGCTGTGGCGATGGTCGGTGACCGATTTGGAAGGCTTTTGGCAAAGCATCTGGGATTACTTCGAGCTGAAGTCGCCCACGCCGCACAAAGCCGCATTGTCCAAAAATGCCATGCCTGGCGCGGTGTGGTTTGAAGGGGCCCAAACCAATTACGCGCACCAGGTGTTCCGGCACGTTCAGCCCGCCCAAGCGGCGGGCTTCTCGGCGGTCACCAGCATCAACGAAAAAGGCCTGCGCCGTGAAATGAGCTGGCCCGAGCTGCGCCGTCAGGTGGCTGCACTGGCCTTGCATCTTCAGGCTCAAGGCGTGCAACCCGGTGACCGTGTGGTCGCCTACATGCCCAACATCCCCGAGGCCATGGTGGCGTTTTTGGCCACCGTCAGTGTGGGAGGCGTGTGGAGCATTTGCGCGCCCGACATGGGCACCCACGCGGTGCTCGACCGCTTCAAGCAGATCGAGCCCAAAGTGCTGATCGCGGTGGACGGCGTGAGCTATGGCGGCCGCGACTTCGACCGCATGGCCGTGCTGCAAGAACTCCAAGACGCCTTGCCCACGGTCCAACACGTCATCGTCCATGAAAACCTGGGCACGCTCGACTTGGTCAACTGCGACGTGGCGGCCAGTGTGCAAATGTCGGCCATCACCGGGCGCGACGACGCCGAGGTGCAGGCCTTCGAGCCGCTGTGGTTGCCCTTTGACCATCCGCTGTGGATTGTTTACTCCAGCGGCACCACCGGCCTGCCCAAGCCCATCGTACATGGCCATGGCGGCACCGTCATCGTGGCGCTGGCCAACAAAATCTTGCACAACGACGTGGGCTGCAGCTACCACCCCAACAGTTGGGGTGAGCGCTTTCACTGGTACAGCTCCACCGGCTGGGTCATGTGGAACGCGCAGGTGGCAGGCCTGCTCAACGGCGTGACCTGCGTGATCTACGACGGCAACCCCGGCGGCAGCAAAGATAACCCTGACTGGGGCATCTTGTGGCGCATGGCGTCCGAAGAAAAAGTCACCTTCTTTGGCGCAGGTGCGGCCTTCTTTGCCAACTGCCAAAAAGCCGGTGTTGATATTTCCTGTTGCGGCGATTTGTCTCTGGTTCGTGCATTGGGCACCACGGGCTCCCCCTTGTCAGCCGAAACGCAAAGTTGGGGCACCGAGCAATTCAAAAACATCGGCACCGACATTTGGTGGTGCAACATCTCGGGCGGCACCGACTTTGCGGGTGCCTTTGTGGGCGGTCACCGCGAGCTGCCACAAGAGCCCGGCGTCATGCAGTGCCGCATGCTGGGCGCAGCCGTGGAGTCGTGGAACGAAGCGGGTGAGCCGGTCAAAGGCGAAGTGGGCGAGTTGGTGTGCACGCAGCCCATTCCTTCGATGCCACTTTTCTTTTGGGGTGACAAGGACAACGTCCGATACCTGGCCAGCTACTTTGAGATGTACCCCGCAGGCCATGGCCGAAAGCCTGGTGGCGGCGATGGCCCTGCCAGCATGGGCGGTGTTTGGCGGCACGGCGATTGGTTGCGTATTGGTAGCCCAGATCCGAAAGCAAAGGGCGAAGGCGAAGGTTGCGTGATCTTTGGCCGCAGTGACGCCACCATCAACCGCCACGGCCTGCGCATGGGCACCAGCGAGTTGTACAGCGCCGTGGAGGCTTTGCCCGAAGTCATGGACTCCATGGTCGTGGACCTGGAGTATTTGGGCAAAGAAAGTTACATGCCGCTGTTTGTGGTGCTGCGCCCCGGCACCATGCTGGATGATGCGATCAAGGCCAAACTGAACAACGCCATCAAGGTGGCCTTGAGCCCGCGTTTCATCCCGAATGAGATCTTCCAGGTCGCAGAAATTCCGCGCACCCTGTCCGGTAAAAAACAGGAGCTGCCGATCAAGAAGCTCATGCTCGGCCAGCCGCTGGAAAAAGTGGTCAACAAGGAAGCCATGGCCAACCCGGGGTGTTTGGATTGGTATGTGGATCTGGCTAAGCAGCACCTGGGCAAGGCCTGAGACCCGGCATCTACAGCCTTGAGGTTCCCAAAGCCCTCAGGGCTTTTCAGGATGGCGATCGTTTTGCAAACCGGGCGGGTCTGCCGGAAACCAGAGCCACTGCGTGTCCGTGCCACCTTGGCGCAAAATCCACTGGTTGATCCAGCTGCTGATGGCGGTGTTGGCCACCAATGCCAAGAACAGTACGCCCAAAATTCCCCATCCCGTTAACACATAGAGTGCCAACGTTCTCGCGCCGAGGGCGGGCCACAGCAGATGGGCCATGAAGCCGATGGCCGCCGATACCACTGCGGCGCAGATCAGCAGTTTGATCTGGAATACCGAGCGTTCAGTCATTTCAGTCCCTTCAAAAGTTCGATTGTGACGTCCCGTCGGTTCACGAGCAAAAGGCCATTTTTGCCAGGTGGATTCAAATCTGAAGTGCAACGCCAGCGCCTTGCGCATGGGTTGGGCGATGGCACACAGCTTGTCTGTGAAGGTCTGTAGGACGTTGGCTGCACTCGCTGGCCTGGGATGTGGCAGCTTGACCTTTGATCGGTGGTGTAAAGAATCATCCAACAAAAAACGGTGTGCCACTCTCTCAGGCACGCCGTTTTTGTTTTGGATTTGAACCCAATCAGTTCTTGTGTAACTCCGCGTTCAACTCGCCCCAGCTCTTGTTGCGCGGAATCGCGTGCAGTGCACCCGACTGTGAATCGCGGCGGAACAGGATGCCGTCTCTACCGGACAGCTCTTTGGCTTTCATCAGGCTGCCGTCGGGCAACTGCACCCGGCTGCCGCCAGTGATGTAGCAACCGGCTTCAACCACGCAGTCGTCGCCCAGCGAGATGCCGATGCCGGCGTTCGCGCCCAGCAGGCAGCGCTTGCCGACCTTGATGATTTTTTTACCACCACCGGACAGCGTGCCCATGATGGACGCGCCGCCGCCGATGTCGCTGGCGTCGTCAACCACCACGCCCGCGCTGATGCGGCCTTCGACCATGCTGGCACCCAGGGTGCCTGCGTTGAAGTTGCAAAAGCCTTCGTGCATGACCGTGGTGCCGCTGGCCAAGTGCGCGCCCAGGCGCACCCGGTCGGCGTTGGCAATGCGCACGCCCGATGGGATCACGTAGTAGGTCATTTGCGGGAATTTGTCCACGCCTTTGATTTCGATCACACGGCCACTGGCGCGGGCCTTCAGGCGGGCGGCGGGCACGTCGGCCACGGC
>CAYRBW010000105.1:0-7943 GCA_964422575.1 uncultured Limnohabitans sp. | reverse complement strand
GATTAACCGCTTCTTGCAATCTTCTGCAAGCCCGATTCACCTCACGTCAAGACAGAAACGCGCCCTGTTCAACGCCATTTTCACAAAGCCTTTCTTTTGGAGGGCTAAACCAGCAGCAGGAAGGGAGCGTCATGGATATTGCCCCTGACAAGCAGAACATTGACCGTGTTTTCTCGAACACGGCTTACTACATTGATTTTTATCAACGCGATTATCGTTGGACTGACGAACCAGTGCTACGGCTCTTGGATGACATCTTTTTTAAGTTCAAGGAAGAATATGCTCGCTCCAGTGAGCTTGACCCAGCTAAGGAAACAATCACAGCACGTTATCCGTGGTATTACCTCAATACTTATGTCACCAATGTCGTCGAGGGACGAGTCTATGTGGTGGACGGGCAGCAACGTCTAACTACACTGTCATTGATCTTGATCAAACTACGCCATCTAGCCAAAGCCCATACTTCGAAGTTAGGCGGGTGGATTGATACCAAAATAGCAGGGCAGTCCGGGTTCGAACAGGAGTTCTGGATGAACCATATAGGCCACAGGCCTGCTCAACAAGCGCTATTCGATGGTGTGGACACAACGAGTATCAACACCGACAGTGGCATCACGGCCCAAAACATGATCAAGAACTACATAACCATCAGCACAGTCCTGGACATGGAACTTAAAGACAAGCGCTGTTTCGAGACATTCGTTTTCTATTTCCTTCACCGTTTAGTCTTAATCAATTTGGCGGTAGAACAGACGGACGTCTCAATGGTTTTTGAGGTCATTAACGATAGAGGTGTGCGCTTACGGCCGTATGAGATTCTCAAGGGCAAGCACATTGCCTTGGTGTACCACGACAGCCCGTTTGGCAAAGAAGCCATCCCCATCCTGCAAGAGCGTGCCGCCATGCACGGCTTCAAGCTGAGCTTGTTGCCTGTGACCCATCCTGGTGTGGAACAAAAATCCACCTGGTTGCAAATTCGCCAAAGCCGTCCTGACTATGTCGTCAACTGGGGTTGGGGTGTCATGAACTCCACCTTGCTCAAAGAAGCACAAGCCACCGGCTACCCTCGCGAAAAAATCTACGGCGTGTGGTGGGCCGGTGCTGAGCCTGACGTCAAAGACGTGGGCATGGGTGCCAAAGGCTACAACGCCATCACCATGCAGCACGGCACCGAAAAGGGCTCTGCGATCGTGAAGGAAGTGCTTGACAAACTGCACGCCAAAGGCCAAGGCACAGGCCCTAAAGACGAAGTGGGTGAGGTGTTGTACATGCGTGGTTTGTTCAGCGCGATGTTCGCTGTCGAAGGTGTCCGTCAAGCCCAAGAGAAGTACGGCAAAGGCAAAGTCATGACTGGCGAGCAAGCACGTTGGGGTTATGAAAACCTGAACCTGACCCAGCCCAAGCTGGATGCCCTGGGCTTCAAGGGTGTGTTGCGCCCCATCTCCACTTCTTGTGCTGACCACATGGGTGCCAACTGGGCCCGTATCCACACATGGAACGGCACCAAGTGGGAGTTCTCCAGTGACTGGTACCAAGCCGATGAGCAAATCATCAAGCCCATGGTCAAGGCCGCTGCAGACAAATACGCCGCTGAAAAGAAGCTGACACGCCGCACCCCTGCGGACTGCCAGTCTTGATGGCACAAACCCCGCCGCGCAAGCGGTGGGGCTGTGGCTGCATGCCGTCAGGGTGCTGCAGCCACCAAATGAAAGCCTCGAAAAAGATTTGATCGGCGCTTTCATTTGGGCAAACCCTGGAAAGTTGAATAGGCAAAGACCATGAGCGAAAAAAACATTGTTCTGAACGTCAACGGCATTGAAGTCATTTACAACCACGTGATCCTGGTGCTCAAGGGCGTTTCCCTGCAAGTGCCAGAGCAAGGCATCGTGGCCTTGTTGGGCGGCAACGGTGCGGGCAAGACCACCACTTTGCGCGCGATCTCCAACCTGCTGCAGGGCGAGCGTGGCGAGGTGACCAAGGGCAGCATCGAGCTGCGCGGTGAACGCATTGAAAACCTCTCGCCAGCTGACTTGGTGAACCGAGGTGTGGTGCAGGTGATGGAAGGCCGTCACTGTTTTGCCCACTTGAGCATTGAGGAAAATCTTTTGACCGGTAGCTACACCCGCACCAGCAAGGGTGAGATCGCGGCCAACCTCGACAAGGTCTATACTTACTTTCCTCGCCTGAAAACCCGCCGCAGCTCGCAAGCGGCCTACACCTCGGGTGGTGAGCAGCAAATGTGCGCGATTGGCCGTGCCCTGATGACCAACCCCAATATGGTTTTGCTCGATGAGCCCTCAATGGGTTTGGCTCCTCAAATCGTTGAGGAGGTGTTCAACATCGTAAAAGACTTGAACGAAAAAGAAGAAGTCACGTTCCTGATCGCCGAACAAAACACCAACATGGCGCTCAAGTACGCTGACTACGGCTACATCATGGAATCCGGTCGCGTGGTGATGGACGGTGCGGCTGAAGACCTGCGCACCAACGAAGACGTGAAAGAGTTTTACTTGGGCATGGGTGGCGGTGAGCGCAAGAGTTTCAAAGATGTGAAGAGTTACAAACGCCGCAAGCGTTGGTTGGCATGAGGGTTAGTTAGGACGCCGAAAATTTCATCCCTGTGGGAGCGCGTCCCTGCGCGCGAATGGATCACCCGCACAACCGTTTTTCTGCGCGCAGGGACGCGCAACTCAACAGATCTGTTTAGCCTCATGACGCATTACGACGCTCTTGAAACACGCGCCCCCGAAGCGCGTGAAGCCGCCTTGATGGCCGCATTGCCCGCGCAGGTCGCGCATGCCAAAACCAAGGCCCCGGCCTTTGCCGACTTGCTCAAAGACGTGGATGCTGCCAGCGTCAACAGCCGCGCCGAGCTGGCCCAATTGCCCGTGATCCGCAAATACGAGTTGCTCGAGCGCCAGAAGGCTTCTCGTGCTGCGGGCGGTAATGTGTTTGGCGGGTTCAGCACCCTCGGTTTTGGCAAGGGCATGCCCCACGTGTTTGCCAGCCCCGGCACGATCTATGAACCCGAGGGCACCCGACCCGATTATTGGCGCATGGCGCGCACCATGTTTGCGGCGGGTTTTCGCCCCGGTGAGCTGATTCATAACTGCTTCAGCTACCACTTCACCCCAGCAGGCTCGATGATGGAAACTGGAGCCCATGCCTTGGGTTGCACCGTGTTCCCGGGCGGCATTGGCCAGACCGAGCAGCAAGTGGGTGCGATGGCCGAGCTGCAGCCTGCGGGCTATATTGGCACCCCCAGTTTCCTGAAAATCATCCTTGAAAAAGCCGCCGAGATGGGTGTGGCACTGCCCAGTGTGCGCAAAGCGCTGGTGTCGGGAGAGGCCTTTCCGCCCAGCTTGCGTGACTGGATGACAGCCCACGGCGTGGACGCATACCAGTGTTACGCCACGGCCGATGTGGGCTTGATTGCGTATGAGACCGCATCGCGTGAAGGCCTGGTGCTGGACGAAGGTGTGATCGTTGAAATCGTGCGCCCCGGCACAGGCGACCCGGTTCCTGAGGGCGAAGTGGGTGAGTTGGTCATCACCACGCTCAACCCCGATTACCCCTTGATCCGGTTTGGCACAGGTGACTTGTCAGCCATCTTGCCGGGCACCTGCCCCACAGGCCGCACGGGTCAGCGCATCAAGGGCTGGATGGGCCGGGCTGACCAGACCACCAAAATCCGGGGCATGTTTGTGCATCCCGGACAGGTGGCGGAGATCGTCAAACGCTTCCCAGAAGTCAGCAAGGCCCGTTTGGTGGTGACCGGAGAGATGGCCAATGACCAGATGGCGCTGCATGTGGAGACTGATCATTTGACAGATGACACCCTCAAGGCCCGCGTGTCTGAGGCGGTGCGCGATGTGACCAAACTTCGCGGCGATGTTTGCCTGGTGGCACATGGCACTTTGGCCAACGATGGCAAGGTCATTGAGGACGCCCGTAGCTACCAGTGACATCCGTGCTTGCCCTGTATCGATGGGCTCTGTTTGGGCCCTGTCTGGGGGCCTATGCAGACGCAACGCCCTTTTAAAATCAAGGGCAAACTAGGGTAAGCCGCTAAGTATTTTCCGCGATTTGACGACACTCTGTGCGGTATAGACTACCTTGTCATTTTTAGGAGTTTCTCAATGAAGCAATGGATTGCTCTGGCCGCATTGGCCGCTGTTTCGGTGGGCGCACAAGCCCAGACCTACCCCGGTACCAAGCCGATTTCGATCGTGGTGCCTTTCACCGCCGGTGGTCCGACCGACCGCGTTGCACGCGATCTGGCCGAAGCCATGCGCAAGCATGTTCCAGGCAGCAACTTTGTGGTTGAAAACGCAGCTGGCGCTGGCGGCACGATCGGTGCCAACAAAGTGGCCAAAGCCGCGCCCGATGGCCACACTTTGCTCTTGTTTCATATCGGCATGGCCGCCACCCCAGCGCTGTACCGCAAAATTTCGTACAAACCACTGGAGGACTTCGAGTTCTTGGGCATGGTCAACGACGTGCCCATGACCTTGATCGGCAAGCCCCAGTTGCCCGCCAACACTTACCGCGACTTCGAAAACTACATCCGTGCCAACGCTGGCAAGTTGAACATTGCCCACGCAGGCCTGGGTTCTGCTTCGCACATTTGTGGCTTGCTCTGGCAATCCAACTTGCAGACCAAAGATGCGATGACCACCAT
The DNA here is from genome assembly GCA_964422575.1 of uncultured Limnohabitans sp. Classification (GTDB taxonomy): domain Bacteria; phylum Pseudomonadota; class Gammaproteobacteria; order Burkholderiales; family Burkholderiaceae_C; genus Limnohabitans_A. Next base: position 3,262 of record CAYRBW010000105.1, on the reverse strand, counting down.
CCCCTTTGGTGGCACTGCACCAGCCATGACGGCCCTGATTGGCGGTCAGGTCGATGTGATGTGTGATCAGACCACCAACACCACGGCTCAAATTGAAAGTGGCCGAGTTAAGGCGTTTGCTGTGACCACCGCCAAGCCTTTGAGCTCACACCCTGTGCTCAAGCATTACCCCAGCTTGCAAGAGATGGGTCTCAAAGGTTTCAACCTGAGCATTTGGCACGGTTTGTACGCACCCAAAGGCACACCCGCAGCCATCACCAAGACCTTGAATGACGCTCTGAAGAAAGCGCTGAAAGACCCTGAGTTCATTAAGAAAAACGAAGGTTTGGGCGCATTGGTTGTGACCGACAACCGCTCCGATCCCGCAGAGCACAAGAAATTTGTAGCCGCCGAAATGGTCAAAATCAAAGCGGCAGTGGATGCCGGTGGTAAATACGCTGACTGATCTCGATTGACCTCATGAAAAAGCCGCTCCCTGGAGCGGCTTTTTCATTGGGGCTTTGAGCGGGGCCGCAGTCAGTACGCAAACCGCTCACTGCCCACAATACCCAGCTTGGTCAGTCCGACCCGTTGAGCGCCAGCCAAGACAGATGCTGCGGCTTCGTATTTTGCTTTGGCATGTGAGCGGATGTGCAGCTCTGGTTGAGGCTGCAGAGCCGCGGCCTCTGCCAGTTTGGTTTCAAGCGCCTGTCGATCGGTCAGCAATTGCCCGTTCCAGCGCAGGCTGGCGTCCGCATCGATGTCGATCTTGATCACCAAGGGCTCGGTTTTGGGGGGCGTGGCGGTGGGCACGGGCATGTCTAGATTGACCGAGTGCAGTTGTGGTGGAATGGTGATGATCAGCATGATGATCAGCACCAGCATCACGTCAATCAGTGGCGTGGTGTTGATGTCCATCATCACCTCGGATTCGTCTTGGTTGCCGGAGATCAAATTCATGGCCATGTGTTTTTCTTGGGGCTTCAGGGGGCTGGATCGGTGATGAAGCCAACCTTGGTGATGCCTGCACGTTGCACCGCATACATGACACGGCCGACCGATTCAAAGTCACTTTGCGCATCGCCACGAATTTGCACTTCGGGTTGCGGCTTTATGGCCGAAAACTTCTTCATCCGTTCCAGCAGGTCGCTGGGGTTCTTAATAGGTGTGTCGTACAGAAAAATCTGTCCCGCTTTGTTGATCGAGATGATCACATTTTCAGGTTTGGCCTCGCGTGCCACGTTGGTCTCTTTGGGCAAGTCCACCTTGATCGAGGTGGTGACAACGGGAATGGTGATCAGGAAAATGATCAACAGCACCAACATCACATCCACCAACGGCGTGGTGTTGATGGTGCCCATCACCTCGTCTTCGTCGCTCGACCCCAAGCTGGAGCCCAAGTTCATGGCCATATGGGTTTTCTGTTCAAAGGCATGAGGCAGTCATTTTTTGACCGAGGCCAACAACACGGCATGCAGGTCAGCCGCGAAAGCACTGACTTCTTCCATGGCCGCTTTGTTGCGGCGCACCAGCCAGTTGTAACCCAGCACCGCAGGCACGGCCACGGCCAAACCAATGGCGGTCATGATCAGCGCTTCGCCAACCGGGCCCGCCACTTTGTCGATGCTGGCTTGCCCCGACATGCCGATTTTGACCAACGCGTGGTAGATACCCCACACCGTGCCAAACAAGCCGACAAAGGGCGCGGTCGAGCCGACCGTGGCCAACACCGCCAGTCCATCTTGCATGCGGCTTTGCACGGTGCCCATGGCCCGCTGGATGCTCATGGTGACCCAGGTGTTGAAATCCACGCTGCCCAGCAGGCCATCGTGTTTGGACGCGCCGTCCAGGCCTTTTTCGGCGATGAAGCGGAACGGGCTGGCGGTGTCGAGTGCATCGGCAGCTTGGCGCACCGAACCCGAATTCCAGAAGTTGGTTTGCGCGGCTTGGGCGAATTTGTGGAGCTTGGACTGTTCGACGAACTTGGTGATGATCACGTACCAGCTGCCCATGCTCATGATCACCAAAATCAGCAGCGTGCCTTTGGCCACGGCGTCGCCTTGTGCCCACAAAGCGCCCAAACCGTAGGGGTTGGTTTCAGGACCTATTTCTGCGGCATATGTTGACATTAATAAAAACATACTTGAAATAAAAAAGGCAAGTGATTTCATGATTGTTAGTTTAAAAAAATTCAGCACGGTGATTTCCTATCCTCTTTAGATGGTGGAGTAGGGTCTGTATTAAGTTTGAAATTGAAAGTCCTTGTGAATGAATGCTCTACAGGTTTTCCATCCAAAGTTGCGGGCTTGAATCGCCATCTCATTGATTCGTTTTTTGCAGCATCGTCTAACCGTTTAAAACCGGACGGTTTATCAATATCTATTTTGAAAACGTTACCATCAATACCGATAAATATTTTTAGCGTTACTGAGCCTTCCTCGTCCATGCGTTTTGACGCTGAAGGATAGCTTGGTTTTTCGCAATAAATACCAACTGGTCCCATCCTCATTGGCTCAGACTTCACTGTTGGGGGTGCTGCAACAGTTGTAGAAATCGAAGTAGGTGGCTGAGGCGTGGTCGCCGCTATGACATTCGCTGGAGGTGCTGTGGTGGCAATTTCCGTGGGCGCCATGAGCGCTGGCTGAAGGGGCTGCTGGTTGGGTGAGGGCAGCGGTGGCTTGGGTTCCGTTTGCTTGGAAACAGCTGGTGGTGGTTGCTTGGGCGGTGGTGGCGGCGTTTCAGATCGCTTTTCTTCCAGCAAGATCGCGTGCACCACCGGGGGCAGTTTTTGCACCACCGTGCGGTGCAAACCTGCCTGAATGGCCCACAGCAACAGCGCATGCAAAACCACCACGCCCGCCACGCCCCAAAGCTTGCGCTTGGACGGGGGCTGAAGGTAGGTGCTGGAGTTCAAGGTTCAAATGCCAGTTGGGTGCAGGCCGGTGCTCAGAAGGCCTGTATTTTGCGACAAAACTGTGGCAATGGCGTGAGGCTTATCGCCGTTGGCTTCAAGTCTTGGCCGCCGCCGCAGCATCGGCTGCGCGTTGGGCAAATTCGGCACGCAGCGCCTTGAGCTTTTCGCGCGGGTCTTCTTTGACCGTGTTTTCGTTTAGCCGCATTTCGGCGATGAAGCGGCTGGGCAGTGCGGCCACGGTTTCGCGGCCTTTTTTGCGGCGTTTTGTCCAGCTCACCGCCAGACTGCGCTGGGCGCGGGTGATGCCCACGTACATCAAGCGGCGCTCTTCTTGCAGGCGCAGCAAAATGCCTTCGCTCATGGGGTCAT
>CAYRBW010000104.1:0-7960 GCA_964422575.1 uncultured Limnohabitans sp. | reverse complement strand
CGCATGTGGCGGTGGCCCCCTGCTCGCCCTTCAGCGTGAGCCGCGACCTGATGCGCGAAGCGGCCAAATTGGCCCGCGCCCACGGCGTGCGCCTGCACACCCACCTGGCCGAAAACGAGCACGACATCGCGTACACCCGCGAGAAGTTCAACTGCACACCGGCGCAATACGCCGAAGACCTGGGCTGGGTAGGCCACGACGTGTGGCATGCCCATGGTGTGAAGCTGGACAACGAAGGCACGTACTTGTTTGCCCGCACGCGCACCGGCATTGCCCACTGCCCGTGCAGCAATATGCGCCTGGCCAGCGGCATCTTGCCCCTGCGCAAAATGCTCGATGCAGGCGTGCCCATTGGCTTGGGCGTGGACGGCAGCGCCAGCAACGACGCGGCGCACCTGCTGAACGAAGCACGTCAGGCCATGCTGCTCGCGCGTGTGGGTAGGGCCATGGATCCACCGCGCGTCGAAGACGGGCGAACCGTGTACGGCTGTGACCACGGCCCCGCCGAGATGACACCCCGAGACGCCCTGCGCCTGGCCACACGCGGCGGCGCACAAGTGCTGGGGCGCGCCCACGAGCTGGGGCAAATCAAGGAAGGCTTTTGTGCCGACATCGCCATGTTCCGCACCGACACGCTCAGCATGGCGGGCGGCGCGGTACACGACCCCGTCGGCGCGCTGCTGCTGTGCGCCAGCGACAACGCGGACTACACCATCGTCAACGGACACGTGGTGGTGCGCCAGGGTGAAATTGCCACAGTGGACATGGGGCCGCTGATTGAGCGGCACAACCAGCTGGCGATGCAGTTGGCATTCGGGGCGAACTGAGCTAGGCGGCCACACCCGCCAGCGCCCGCAAATAAGTCCCCCCTCGCGATTCGGCAAACAAATCCAACGCCAGCGTGAACCCTGCCTGCACCACCAGCCCGATACCGATGCCGGTGGCCACATACCATGTGGATAAAAACGCGATCAAGCAGGCACCCACCACGAGCAGCACCAACTCAACGGTTTTGTACAACTTGAAGTTGGCCATCACCGTTTGCATGCGTTCAGTTTCTGTCTGCTTGAACTCGGTCGGAGAACTGGCCAGCTGGGTGCTCAGCTTGGCCACTTGCGCATCGGTGCGCGAAAAAATGGTGACGCCCACGACCAGCTGCACCAGCGCCACCATCACCAAAGGCAAGGCCATGAAGCGCAGGCGGTGTCCGTTTGTCCACAGCCAGACCGCTAAGCCCATGGCCATCAAGGCCGCCAGCATGAAAAGCACGCTTTCTTGCTTCTCGCCGACAAAATAATCCGTCATGTCTTTCATCATCTGCCTCTCAATGGTGTTCATGTTTTTCTCAATACCATGGGGCATCCATGCCCGCACGCCCTTGCCGATACGCCGCAGGCGTGGTGCCAGTCCAGCCTCTGAAAGCCCGAATGAAGGAGTTGCTTTCCTGAAAGCCGAGCAGCCACGAAATCTCTCCGGCTGAGATGTCGGTGCGACTGAGGTAATGCCGTGCCAGCGCTTCACGTACCTCGCTGAGCACTTCTTGAAACCCCACGAACTCGTCGGCCAACTGTCGCTGCAAGGAGCGTTTGCTCACCGCCAAACGCTGGGCTACGGCGTCGATGCTGCTGCTGCCCGCGGGCAGTGTCTCCAACAGCACCGTCCTGACCCGCTCGCGCATGCTCGCTTGCGTCTTTAAATCAGAGAGTCGTTGGTTCAGTCCCGGCTCAAACGCAGCCCACATGGCCATGTTTTCGGTCAAGAAAGGCCGACGCGCATCCTGCGCCGAAAACGTGATTTGGATCAGTTCAGAAGCGCCCAAGGCACAGCCCAGATAGGCCTTGTACGCCGCCACATCCACTGGCAAATTTGGCACTGAGGCCGCCAAGGGCTCGATGCGCTCGCGTGTGGCCAGCCTGGCCAGTTGCGTGAAAAAAACCAACTCCGACAGACCCAAGCTGCGCGGAATCGGCTCGGTGTGTCCATAGCAAATGAGCGTGACCCGGGTTTGGTTGGCTTGGATATCCACCACCATGTTCAAGGGGCCGATCAGCCGCTTGTATTGCGCCAGCCGCTGCAAGGCCGTGTTCAAGTCGGGACTGCACATACTGGCGAACAGAGCCGGGTCGAACGCCTCCACCGACATGACCTGCGCAAGCTTCAAGGCCAATTCGTCGCTGCCTGCGGCTTGCTCCAGCCCGCGCCACAGATCGAAGTACTGCGCAGGCGACAAGCTGGCGTCTGAGCTTGCAAACAAGTCACCCGGCAAACGCGCCAAGCTCAGCACATCGGCGAGGGCATAACCCATGTCCAGGATGAGCAGTTTCCAGCTCATCTGCACGGCAAAGCGTGTGGCCTGTTTCACGGTGTGGGCCTTTCTGACGCGTTGTGTGGATTGTGCTCACTTGGTTTGGCTCATGATGGCCATGTCAAAGAGGCGGTCCCCGAAATATTTGCGGATGAACATCAAGGGCTTGGCCATCTTGCCGATGACGTAGCGGGTTTTGGGGCGACGTGAACGCACAGCTTGCAGTATGGCATCGGCCACCACCGAGGGCGGCGAAGCTGCGCCCTGTTTGGCATAGGTGCTGCGTATGGCCTTGGCCATGCCCTGCGCCATGGCTTGGTAAGGGCCTTGACCCGACCGCACCAGCATGGGCTCGAGCATCACACCGCCCCATTCGGTGTCAATCACACCGGGCTCGATGATGACCACCTGGATGCCAAAGGGCGCCAATTCGATGCGCAAACAATCGCTCCAACCCTCCACCGCGTATTTGGTCGCGTGATACCACGAGCCCAAAGGTGTGTAGATTTTCCCGCCCATGGACGAGATGTTGATGACCTTGCCTGCCCCTTGGCGGCGCATGTGCGGCAGTGCCAATTGCGTCAGCCGCGCCATGCCGAACAGGTTGACTTCAAACTGGTAACGGGCATCGGCCAGTGTCGAATCCTCCATGGCCCCGTACATGCCAAAACCCGCGTTGTTGACGAGCACGTCGATGCCGCCATGGCCTGCCGTGATGGTGTTCACGGCCGAGACGATGTCAGCATCCACCGAAATGTCCATCTGCAACGGTATCGCGCCCAAGGCTCGTAGGTCTTCCATTTGCGCCAGGCGACGGGCCGCGACGTAAACAACCAGTCCCTCTTGCAGCAGCCGCTTAGCCGTTTCTTTGCCCATGCCGGACGATGCGCCGGTGACGAGTGCCACCTGTTTCTTGGGGAATGTGGTTGCCATGAAAAACTCCGTTCCTTGATGTGTTTCGAATCGCACCATTGTTGCAGCCAGACCCCTTGTTGTCGCCATCGGATCACGCCAGTGCGCATGCAGATCGCGTCAAAAGGCTATAAAAGGCTTGGGATACGCGAAGCCAATCTGTGCGTTTTGATCACGACTGTTTGCACTCGTCAACATACGCCGTCCTGCCTACCCTGGCTCCATGATCCAAGGCCTCGTTCAACTCTTCATCTTCCAAGCGCTCGGTGAGCTGCTCTCCCAGTTCGCCCTGCCCTTCATTCCCGGCCCGGTGCTGGGCCTGGTGTTGTTGCTGGCGTTTTTGGCGCTGCGTGACCATGTGCCTGCGGCCATGGACTTGGTGGGCAGCAGCATCTTGCAGCACTATGTGCTCGACGCCTTGCGTGTCACGGCCTGGTGGCAGCGTGGTTTTGCTTTGGGGGTGGCCGCGCACGGCATTGGCACCTCATGCGCTTTCAGCGTCAATCCGAGGCCTATGCCAGCCTGGGCTGGGGTTGCACGGCATGGCGGGGGCGGTGCTGATTCCGTATACCGTGTGCTGGTGATTTTGACACGGGGTTGTTGTCAAACAGGTCTTTGCGAGCAGGGGCCCACGCCCGCAACGACCCGCTATGGCCCCATCAATCGACCTTCGCCCCCGCCTGAAACCAGCGGCTGATCAAAGCGCGCTCATCATCAGTGATACCGGTGCTGTTGTTCATGGGCATTTGTTTGGTGACCACGACTTGTTGGTAGACGTTCTGCGCGTGTTGTTTGACCAGTTCAGGGTTGTCCAGGCGCACATTTTTCATTTGCACCTGTTCACCGTGGCACATGGCGCAACGCTGTTCGATCACGGCCTTAACTTGTGCAAAGGACACAGGCGCTGCAGGTGCAGCAGATGCCACCGGCGCTGCAGGCCGCAGGGCAACAATCACGCCCAAAATCAAGACCACACCCACTGCTGCAAAAGGCCAAGGGTTGGCGGCGCGGCCCAGATGGTAACCATGGCGCTGCACAAAAAACTGGCGAATCAGTGCACCTGCAAACATCATCACAAACAGCAACACCCAACGGTGTTCGTGCGTGTACAAAAAGCTGTAATGATTGCTCAGCATCGCAAAGATCACAGGCAGCGTGAAATAAGTGTTGTGCACGCTGCGCTGCTTGCCGCGTTTGCCGTGAATGGCCAAGGCGTTGGCGTCATAGGTTTCGCCGCTGGTCATGGCGGCCACCACTTTGCGCTGACCAGGGATGATCCAGAAGAACACGTTGGCGCTCATGGCTGTGGCGATCATCGCCCCCACCAGCAAGAATGCGGCACGGCCTGCAAACAACTCGTTGGCCAACCACGACGAAAAAGCCACCACCACGATCATCAGGCCTGCCACGATCAGCTCGCCGTTTTTGCGAAAGCCAAACAAGCGACAAACGATGTCGTAAACGAACCAGAAAGCGACCAGCATGCCCACTGCAGCAGACCCGGCCATCACCGGTGTCCAGTCCATCAAGGATTTGTCAATGAGGAAGGTGCCCGCGTTGTAAAGATAAAGCACAGTGAACAAGGCAAAGCCACTGAGCCAAGTGGAGTAACTTTCCCAATAAAACCAATGCAGCTTGGTGTGGATTTTTTTGGGGGCCACCATGTATTTCTGGGGGTTGTAAAAACCGCCACCGTGCACTGCCCACATCGCGCCACCCACGCCTTTTTCAAGCAAGTCGGGCGAGTTGGGCTTTTGCAGGTTGTTGTCCAGAAAGACAAAGTAAAACGAAGAGCCAATCCAGGCGATGGCGGTGATGACGTGCACCCAGCGCAACAACAGATTGGCCCACTCCAACAGATACGTTTCCATGAAGGATTCTCCAACCAGCTCACCACCGCGGGCCCTGTGAGCGGTCATTCGGTCGCGAACATGAACCCGAGGATTCTTGCGCCGCTGCGACCAGTGCACCGAAGTGTATACAGTTTTTACCAGCGAATCCAGCTCACATGAAGCCCATGACCTCAGGGAAAACCAGCGCTTGTTTAAAGGGTTTGCAAAAGTTGTGCCGCCACAGCTACAGCAATGACTTCGGGCTCTTTGCCAGCGATGCCCGGCACACCAATCGGGCAGGTGATTCGGGCGATGTCCTCTGCCGAAAAGCCCCGATCTTCCAAACGGTGTCTGAAAGTGGCCCACTTGGTTTTGCTACCAATCAAGCCCACAAAAGGCAAGTCGCCCTTTTCACGGCACCGCTTGAGGCAGGCGATGACGATGTCCAGGTCTTCGGCATGGCTGAAGCTCATGATCAAAACGCGGCTGCCCGGGGCCAAATCGGCCACGGCAGCCTGAACCGGGTTGGAGTGTTCGCAGTCCACGCCAGTGGGCACATCGCTTGGAAAAATCTCATCGCGGCTGTCGATCCAGCGCACCACAAAAGGCAAAGGGGCCAGCGTGTTGACCAGCGCTTTGCCCACATGACCCCCACCAAACAGGGCCAGTGGGGTGCGAGAAGGCGTCAATTGGCCACACAAGCGCGGCAAGTCGGGCACCCCAACCAACTCAAAACCCAGCTCAACGGCCCCCCCGCAGCATTGCCCCAAACTGGGGCCCAACACTTGACGCAGCGTGGTTTCGCACGTCTGACCTGCCAACCATTGGTGGGCATGAGCAATGGCCTGAAACTCCAGATGCCCGCCGCCAATGGTGCCGCATTCGCCGTGGGCAAAAACGGCCATGCGCGTACCCGCCCCCCTGGGCACCGAGCCTTGCGTCGACAACACGGTCACGATGACCGCGTGCTCCGACTTCAAACGCTCCATGGCTTGCTCAATCCAATTCACTGTGCTTGTCCGTTCAAAGGTTTGACTGAAACTTGTTTGCCCATCAGGATAGGTCAATGCCACAATCATGGCCACCACAGAGTATGCCAAGGACAAGAGGCTTGCCATGATTCCCTATTTTCAACCGTTTCAACGTGCACTGACCCAGACATTCCTGAGCTTGGGTGCTGCCACTTTGGGTTTCTTGAGCGGATGCAGCACACCGCCGCCTGTCGTGAAACCTGTTGCGCCACCACAGGCCGTGACCAAAGCGCCTGAAATCATGAGCAAGCCCATCGGCCCCACATCGCTTGCACGCAGCAGCAAAGAATACCGAAGGGATGCCGCAAGTCATTTATACGGTATGCACCCCCAACACATTTACAAAGGACGGTTGCCCCCCTTGCTGGAGGCTGTTGGGGTCCTCAATGTCGACATTGACAAAAAAGGGACCGTCAAGGCCATCAACTGGATGCGGGCACCCAAGCACGTCCCACACGTCATGACCGAGATTGAACGCATGGTCAAAGCTGCCGCGCCCTACCCCGTTCCGCAACACCTGAGCCAGGTCACCTACACCGACACATGGCTCTGGCACAAAAGCGGGAAGTTTCAGCTCGACACCTTGACCGAAGGGCAAGACTGAAGCGCCTATCACTCACCCAAGAGCGTTAAGTTTTCCTGATCCAACACCGAGGGTGTGGCTGAAGTGCTGGTTGCCGGTTGAACGGGAAAACACATTTTTTGGCCATCCCATTGCTGACCGCACCAGCAAAGGCCTTCTGCATTGATGATGCAAGTGCCGGTGCCGCAACACCTGAGATGGTCTGACATGGGGCTGCTCCTGAATCCGAACAAAATGGCAGGATGCCCGAAAACGCTTCGAGCCTCCTGCCATGCGGATCAAAGGCTTGCAGTGGCCTTGGCTTTTTCACAGGCCATCAAAATGCGCTCGGGCGTGGCCGGCGCGTCAAGATGCACCACGGCTTTGTGGTCAGCACTGGCCGCCACCGCATCACGCAAGGCGAAGAAGGCCGACAGACCCAACATCAAAGGCGGCTCACCCGTGGCCTTGCTGTTGAAAGGCGTGGGCTTCAAATTGGCGTTGTCAAACAAGGACACTTTGAAGTGTTCAGGGATGTCACCTGCCACAGGAATTTTGTAAGTACTGGGGCCGTGTGTGAGCAGCTTGCCTTTCTTGTCCCAAATGCACTCTTCCATGGTGAGCCAGCCTATGCCTTGCACATACGCACCTTCGATTTGGCCTTTGTCGAGCGCAGGGTTGATGCTGCGCCCCACGTCGTGCACGATGTCCACGGCGAGGAGCCGCCACTCACCTGTGCGGGTATCGATCTCGACTTCGCTCACCGCCGCGCCGTAGCAGTAGTAATAAAACGCACGGCCATTCAAGGTGGTGAAGTCGTATTTGATTTCGGGTGTCATGTAAAAACCCGTCACAGACAGGCCCACACGATCAAGCCACGCTTGTTGGGTCACCTTGGCCCATGGCACCGCTTTGCCGCCGCCGTGCACTTCGTTGTTCGCGAAAGTTACATCGCCTTCGGCGCAACCCAACAGGCGGGCCGCCACAGGCTTCAAACGCTCACGCATCTGCATGGTGGCGTTCATGATGGCCGCACCGTTGATGTCAGCACCGCTCGATGCGGAAGTGGCCGACGCGTTAGGTACTTTTTGCGAGTCGGTGGCCGTGATGCGCACATGGTCGACGCTTAGCCCCAAACCATCGGCACACACCTGCGCCATCTTGGTGTTCAGGCCTTGGCCCATTTCGGTGCCGCCGTGGTTGCAACTGACCGAGCCGTCCATGTAGACAACGAGCAGCGCGCCGCCTTGGTTCAAATGCGTGGCGGTGAAGCTGATGCCGAACTTCAAAGGCACCAGGGCCAAACCGCGTTTGCGGG
>CAYRBW010000103.1:0-8088 GCA_964422575.1 uncultured Limnohabitans sp. | reverse complement strand
ACAGGCTCCATTGAATATCAATGCGGGAGTTTTGAACATTGGGAATGACCCTGAACGCCAGAATTCATGCGGGTTGCAGGGGTTTTTCAGGGGCGACCACCAAGTCCCTTTATAGGAAGCCCGCCACTGCTCGGCCTGTGTGCGCCAACGACCCGACAACGGCGCGCCATGCTTTTAAGCTGAATTGGCTGACTCTGTTTGCGCCATTGTGGCCAGCCATCTGTCGAGCATTCGACTTTAGAAACAAGGAGTTCCACCATGTCCCCCCAATTCACTTCTACCCGACTCACTGCAGCGACAGCCCTGGCTGTGGTCACTTTGTTGTTGCCTGCTTGTGCTGGCATGACGCAACAAGAAAAAAGCACCGCCATTGGTGCCGGTGTGGGGGCCATTGGAGGCTCCATCCTCACAGGCGGCAGCACGACAGGCACCCTGGGTGGTGCGGCCGTGGGTGGCGTGATTGGGCATGAAATCGATAAAACCCAAAAGTGAGCTGATGCCATGCTCGAAACACTGGCGATCGTTTTGTTGATTCTGTGGGCCTTGGGCTGGGTGTCTTCGTACACGCTTGGCGGCATGATCCACATCTTGTTGGTTGTGGCTGTGGTGATGCTGTTGGTGCGTGTGATCCAGGGTCGACACTTGTAAGGCGTGCTCGGTTTCGCACGCCCTACAGTGGCTCAGCAAAAAGCCTGCCCCATTCGCATGGAGCAGGCTTTTTGTCATTGAATATCAACGTTGTTGTTTTGAACCCGTGACTTCCACTTCGACACGGCGATCCATTCGCAGGCAAGTGATCAAAGCTTGGCTGGACTTGATGCCTTGGCATTCGCCAAATTGGGTGTCTGGCTGGCTAGCGCCAACACCCGTAGCTGTGACTTTGTCGGCAGGCATACCGCCCGTTTGCACCAGGTAGTTTTGCACTGCCTCGGCGCGGCGTGTCGACAATTTGGTGTTGTAGGCCTTGGAGCCCAGACGGTCTGTATGCCCTGTGATGTGGATGGCCTCCACATTGACCGCCTTCAACTCCACCAACAATTTCTCCAATGCATTTTTGCCATCGGATTGCAGCGTGTCTTGGTCAAAACCAAAAAGCGAATCGGCCTCCAGCTTCACCTTGACCCAAGGTTTGGGCATGGGCGCTGGCGGCTCTGGCGGCACCACAACGGCAACCTGCGCCACCACAGGCTCGGCCTTGTAGACGGGTTCCGGCGCAGGGGGCACATAAGGAGCATAGGCCGTTTTCACCGCTGGGGTTGAACCGCCAAAGCGGTACACCAGCCCCAATGAAATCAAATCAACGTTGGCACGTTGACCCACGGCATCATTGATCCGATAACGTTCACCCTCTAGGCGCAAGGTCAGTGCCGGGGTGAACGCATATTGCGTTCCAAAGCCGTACTTGTAATTCGCTTCACGTTTGCGTGGCGAAGGATCGGTCACAATCACAGCGCCCGTGCTGGTGAAGTTGTCTTGGGTCTGGGCATAAGCGGCACCCACGCGCCCCAGCAAAGACCAGTTGTCGGTGATGGGTAAGGTGCCCACAATGTCAAGGTTAAAACCCTTAATGCGTGCCGAACCCGTCAAGGTGCCAGCAGGGCTCGTATTGGCTGTGAACCCAAATCGTCCCAGATCAAAGTAGCCCGCTTCCACCGCCCAGTTGGGGTTGATGGGAAAACCCACAAAAGCCTTGTAGCCCGTGCCGCGACGGTCTTGGGTCAGACTGTTTGTTGTCAAGCCCGAACCCAACAAAGCTTGTGTGATGAGTGTGTTGTCGATGTGCGCCTTGGATTCACCGGCGCTGATGCCCATGTACAGGCTCGTTGTGTTGGTGGTCTCTTGGGCATGCAACAAAGGGCTGGTCAAGGCCACCAATACCAGCAGAGCCGGGCGTTGTTTGAATGTCAATCGTGTCATTTCTCATTCTCCAAAAATAGGCAAATTGCCTGTATCAAATAGGGGTGTCGCTGAGCACATCCGGAGCGCACAAGGTGTGTGCTCGCCAAAATGCTGGTGGCGGTCATTGGGTGCGCGAACGCATGAACCACGACACAGCCAATGCAGCGACAGCACCTGTACCGGCAGCGATGAGCACGGATTGGATCGGCGCGTGCTGGATGTAGTGATCGGCAAGTGCTTTGGCGTGGCGGGCTTCTTGTTCCAGCTTGTGTTCGGCTTCTAAGACAGCTTCTTTGCCGTGCTGTGCCAAGTCGTGCAAACCATCGCTCATGCGATCTGCCATGTGGTTGATCGCTGGTCGCGCCTTGTGCAGTGCCTCATTGACCGAGTCGGAAATATCAGCGCTTAACGCAGACAGTTTTTCTTGAGAGGTTTTTAATTCGGACATGTGCGCCTTTGCAGTGGTTAAAACTAATGAAGTTCCGACTTTAGAAATTGCAAGCCACTTTGTCTGTGAGTCAGCACGCACAGGTGTGTAGGCCAGCGCACCGACTTGAACATCACCACGACCTACGATGGTCTCGTCTTGGAGCAAACACCCACGATGGTGTGCTCCGGACTGGTGGTCAAGCGATGGCTTGGCTGTTTCAACTGCATGCACGATAGGACTTCACCATGATCCGTAAAATTTCTTTGGCCACCGTGGCCGCATCTCTGGTTCTTTTGACTGCATCGGGCTGCGCTGTGTCCCGTGGTCAAGAATCTGTGGGCGCCTACATTGACGACACAGGCATCACCACTTTGGTCAAGGCACGCTTTTTCGAAGACAAGGACGTAGCCGGCACAGCCATCAGCGTGGAGACCTTGAACGGCACCGTCATGTTGTCGGGTTTCGCCAAAAACAGCCTGGAGCGCAATCGGGCTGAAACCATTGCGCACGGCGTCAAGGGTGTGAAAGCGGTCAAAAACGAGGTGGCTATTCGTCCTTGATCTCAATCCATTGACTGATCGTGCAGATGGGTATTGCGTGGCTTCGCCAGAAGGCCTGTCCAACATCCCTCTGCGCGATACGCCTGAGCCGGAATGACAGGCATTTGTTGCAGTTGAGCGCCCGCACTCGGCAAGGATTGGGCAGACACCCCTTGTGACACAAGCAAAACCAGACGGGGTGTCCAAGATTTTTTCAACATGGGCACTTTCCATAGAAACCGTTAACGACCAAGGTCACGCCCATGTTCCGAACAAGCGCAACGCATGTCTGCGTGCTGATTCACACAGCTGCGATCACCGCTGTTTGAAACTCGGGTGTACAGTCCCATCAGCCAGCGCCATGGGGATTTCTGTATTTGCGCTGCAACGATTGCCTTATTGCTTTCTTCATCACTCGGCTACCTGACCAAGCAGGAAACCATCGCAGTGTTGGGTGTGGATGACCTGCGCATCCGCTCTTTGCTCGATAAAAACCAGTTCCACGACCCCCAGGACGAAGCCTTGAACTTGGGCATATCTTCAGCCACATGGCCTTTATTTGGTTTGCTGTGGCCGTCGGGTCAACGCATGGCCGAGCGCATGGCGCGGCGGCCAGTGACCCGTGAACGCATTCTGGAAATTGGCTGCGGCCTCGGTCTTTCCAGCTTGGTGGCACATCGACGTGGTGCCAACGTGACCGCCAGCGACTGCCACCCGCTGACGCACGCCTTCCTGGATGAAAACACGCGCTTGAACGGTTTGCCTCCGATGGCTTACCGCCATGGTTTATGGGGCACCGCCGCCTTGCGCGAAGACGGCTTGCCGGTGCTGACGTCAGCGCAGGACGATGGTGTGAGCGGGTTATTTGATTTGATTGTGGGCAGCGACATCCTGTACGAGCGCGACGATGAGGGCACGCTGGCCCACTTCATCCATGCGCACGCTGCAGCCAATTCAGAAATTTGGGTGGTGGACCCCAACCGCGGCAACCGAGCGGCATTTCACAAACACATGGCGCGCGTGGGCTTTTTGATGCACGAGCAGATGTTGGACGTCGTGGCACAGGGTGACGAGGCGGCGTACAAAGGCCGCATGCTCACCTACACCCGCGGCTGAGCGCTGCACCTCAACGCGGCAACCACCCCAGCCCCTTGGTGTGCAAACTCTGGATGTAGAGTCGATCGGCCGTTTCTGTCACCCCTGTGCTTTCGGGGTACTGGCCGCTGGCGTCTTGCAGGTCATTGACCACCTTGCCGTCTTCTGTGAACGCGATCACATGACCATAGGCTCGGGGCATGGGCCACAGCGCGCGAGGCAGTCGCAGGGTGACTTTGCGCATGAAAGGTTTTTGCGCCAACTTGTCGATGATCGGGGTACGCGGCTTGGCAAAGCCCAGCCAGATTTTGCCGTCTCGCCCACGCATGAGGTTGTCGGGGTAGCCCGGCAGGTTTTCGAACAGCACGCGAGCCTGCTCGCTTTCTTGGTTCACGTTCACCTCTTGCGCTTTGACATCGATCTTCCAGACGCGGTATTTGCCGGTCTCGTTCACGAACAGGTGTTGCTCGTTTTGACTCAACACCACGCCATTGGCAAAGCTCAGGCCTTGCGCCACCACACGGGTTTGGCCACTGGCGGGGTCAAACTCCAGCACGCGGCCCGTGGCCGCCTGCTCCAGGATGTCAAGCACGCTGGCCTCGAACGTGCCGCCCCAATCTTTGGGGGCAAATCGGGTGGATGCGTCGCTCAGGTACATCTTGCCGTTTTTGGCCACCACCACCGCGTCGGCGTATCGGATCGGGTCTGACCGACCACCCACGCGCACATGGTTGGTGAGCAACTTGATCGATCTGTCGGGGGCGATGGACAGCAAGCCCTTGACTGCATCAGCGGCAATCAAATGACCTTTGGCGTCGAAGTCAAAACCTAACACCCGTCCGCCCGTTTGAGCAAAAACTTCTTGCTGGGTGCCGTCGGGCTGCATGCGCAAGATGCGGCCACTCTCCACCGAGGTGTAAAGCTTGCCATCCGGCCCCAAGGCAATGTGCTCCGGCCCCGCCTCAGCACCCAAGTCGATGATGTTGAGCTTGGCCAGTTTGTCGTTGACCACGTGAGGCCCCACATAACCCGGTGCCGTGGGCGCATCCCAACTGACCGGCTCGATCGGGATGGGCCACAGGCAGAAATAGGCCAAGCCTGCAAACATCATTGCACTCAGAACCTTGAACAGCTTTTGCATCATGTCTCCATCTGTCCCCAACTAGGACCGCGCAGAACATTGAAACAGCTTCAAGCCTTCATGACCTCAGAGCAAACCCTCGTAGCCAATTGTGATCGGCGCATGGTCCGAAAACTTCCCACCCTTGTAGATGTGTTCGGTGCGGGCTTTTTCGGCCACAGCGGGCGTGGCCAGATGGTAGTCCAGACGCCAACCCACATTCTTGGCATAAGCCTGACCCCGGTTGCTCCACCAAGTGTAGCAGTCGTCGGTCGTTTCGGGTTTCAAACGGCGGTACACATCGACCACACCACCCTCGGTGGTGAGCTGAGTCATCCAAGCGCGCTCTTCAGGCAGGAAACCGCTGTTCTTGAGGTTGCCCTTCCAATTCTTGAGGTCGGCTTGTTGGTGGGCAATGTTGACGTCGCTGCACACGATGAAGTCACGCTCGCGTTTGAGGCCCATCAAGTGTGGGTACATTTTGTTCAAAAATCGAAACTTGGCCTCTTGGCGCTCAGGGCCTGAAGAACCGCTGGGAAAATACACGCTGATGATGGACAGCTTGCGGCTGGGCGTGTCAAAACGCACCTCGGCATAACGACCTTCGGCGTCAAATTCACCGCCGTCAAAGCCAATGTGCACATCACTGGGTTCGTGACGGGTGTATACGCCCACGCCCGAATAACCCTTTTTCTCAGCAAAGTGAAAGTGACCCTTCAAACCCGCAAGTTCCTCGAACTTGCCGGCCACATCGGGTGCCTGGGCCTTGACCTCTTGCACGCAAATACAATCAGGCTTTTCTTGCGCCAGCCAGGCTTCGACACCTTTGGTCGTGGCTGAACGGATACCGTTGAGGTTGAGGCTGGTGAGTTTGAACAAGGATTTCCCCATGGTGACAGGACAGGCAAGCAGCGCCGAAATGAAGGCGCTCGCTCAGGAATTTGTGCAGTTTGCGGTTGACTCTGGCGTGCTGCGCTTTGGCGAATTCAAGACCAAAGCCGGGCGCATAAGCCCTTACTTTTTCAACGCCGGTCTGTTTGACGATGGTGCCAAACTCGGCCGACTGGCGCAATTCTATGCAAAAGCCCTGATCGCCAGCGACATCGAATTCGACATGATCTTTGGTCCCGCCTACAAAGGCATCCCGCTGGGAGCGGCTGTGGCCATCGAACTGGCTCGTCTGGGCAAAAACGTGCCCTTTGCCTACAACCGCAAAGAAGCCAAAAACCACGGGGAAGGCGGCAGCTTGGTTGGTGCGCCGCTCCAAGGGCGCGTGCTGATCGTGGACGACGTGATGAGTGCAGGCACCGCAGCACGCGAGTCGATTGCGCTGATCAACGCAGCTGGAGCCATTCCACACGGCATCGCCATTGCGCTGGACCGCCAGGAAATGGCCACGGAAAAGCAAGCTGATGGCTCAGTGCAAGATGTACCCCACAGCGCAGTGCAATACGTGCGTGGTACGCTGGGCATGCACGTTTGCACCATTGCCCAACTGTCGGACTTGTTGGCTTATCTTTCTGCGCAAACAGGTAACCCCATGGGCGAACACTTGCCCAAAGTACAAGCCTATCGCGACCGCTACGGGGTCTGACACGCTCGCACGGAGTTCAGCCCACAAAGGGAATTGGCTGAATAAGGGCAAGCGGTTATTATGGCCAGTTGAGTAACTTGTTCTTATATTGTGAAATTCAACTTTCTTGCCATCGCCACTTACGGGTTGATGCTCTCATCCATGGCTTTTGCTGCACCTGAAGACGAGCAGGCTGCAGCAGTTAAGGGCGGGTCAGAGTTGGTCAACCTGATGCAACTGGGTGACCAAGTGAAAAGCAATGTCGGTGAAAAGTCCCATCAAATGCTGAGCAGAGCCATGACTTTGCTGGGCGTTCCCTATAAACGGGGCGGTAGTTCAGCCGAAACCGGTTTTGACTGCAGCGGGTTTGTCCGGCACATCTACGAAACTTCCATCGGTCGTTTACTGCCTCGTCGCGCCGAAGAACAGGCCGTCGCTACAGAGAAAATTGATCGGAACGAACTCAACCCCGGTGATCTGGTATTTTTTAACACCATGCGCCGAACCTTCAGCCACGTCGGCATCTATATCGGTGATGGCAAATTCATACATGCTCCCAGCACGGGAAAAGCTGTCCGCGTGGACGACTTGAGGGCCGCCTACTGGACCAAGCGCTTCACAGGCGCTCGCCGTGTCCAAGAAGCTGCACCATCTGACAACACAAGTCGTTAAACAAAAACGCCACCGCGAAGGGTGGCGAAGTTGAGTTTGGTGCGGCTGGCGGGGATCGAACCCACGACCCTTGGCTTCGGAGGCCAATACTCTATCCACTGAGCTACAGCCGCATTCCTTGGTGCATTGATTATCTCACGGCTTGTCTTTCTTCCTGCCGATTGCAAGCTCGGTGAAGGGTGGGCCGCTATAATGTTGGGTTGATTACGGTCAATCCCAGGCCCAACAGCCGACCCCAACAAGAGGTTCTCATGAGCGACAACAGCCACGATCAACACGAAGCACACACCGGCCCGGTGAAAACACCCAAGCAAATGCTTTTGCCGAGTCTGGCTTCTTTCATCATTCCGGTGTTCATCATCATCGGCCTGGTCGCCTACGTATCGGCCGAACACAAGCCCGCGGGCAGTGCCAACGCCGATCGCTATGCCCTGGGGGGCGTCAGCGCCGACGCCGTGGAACGCGGCGTGGCCGAGCGCCTGCGCAAGGTGGGCACGGTGGAAATCCGTGATGCCAACCGCGCGCTGCAATCGGGCGAAACGGTGTTCAAGACACAGTGCACGGCCTGCCACACCTCCGGTGCCGCCGGCGCGCCCAAGCTGGGCGACGCTGCCGCCTGGGGCGCGCGCATCAAGACGGGCTTCGACGCCCTGGTGGCTTCTGCCTTGAAGGGCAAGAACGCCATGCCCGCCCAGGCCGGCGGCGATTTCGAGGACATCGAGATCGCGCGCGCCGTGGCCTACATGGCCAATGCCGCTGG
>CAYRBW010000102.1:1108-8179 GCA_964422575.1 uncultured Limnohabitans sp. | reverse complement strand
CCCCGATGATGGCCAACAAAATGCCCAGCAACAAAGGGAAGTAGCCGGGGCCCATTCGAGCACCTGTGCCGATGGTGTAGTTGCTGGCACCCAAGGCAAATGCACCACCTGCCACGGTGTAGAACAAGCCGGAAAAAAAGTCTTTTTGACTCTTGATGATCACGCGATATCTCCTCTGATTTGAGTTGACTGGATTCTGCGTGAACAATCCGGTTTTATGGATGTGGGTTACACCTATGTTGCCGAGGTGACAAACCCATGGTTTACCCTGATGTGCAGCTGAGGCATGTGGACTTTCGCACCCATGAATTCATTTGACCAAGGGCTTGAACACTTTGAGCCATTTGACTGCGGGCAAGCCCCACTTATCGTGAACATCGGCAGCCACGGCCATCAACGCTTCGTGTTTGGGTCGACTGGCGGTGCGCTGTGCCAGCACGATGGCATTGCCCTCACGGGTGGGCTTGAAGGCCCAAACGGCATCTTCGCCAAAAGCAGTGCAAATTTTTTCCACACTTTCGCCGTAGCTGGACGAACGGCCAAACAGGTTCACCGTCATGCAGCCTTGCTGGCTGAGCAGTTCACGGCAATGGCGGTAAAAGTCTGGGGTGTCCAGCACTGGGGCCGCAGCCTCTTCGTCATACAAATCGACCTGCAAGGCATCGACCGTGCCGCGCCATTCGTCTGACTGGATTTCCTGCGCCGCATCGGCCAGCACCACGCGCAAGCGCTCGTCATCGGGCGGCAAACGGAACCAGCCGCGACAAGCGTGCAGCACGCCGGGGTTGAGTTCGATCGCGGTGGTGGTCATCTTGAGTTTTTTGTAGCAAAACTTGGTGATCGTGCCTGCGCCCAAACCCAGCTGCATGGCGTGTGCGCCCTTGACTTCGTCGTGCGGGAAAAACAGCAGCCAGCCAAACATGCGCTGCACGTATTCCAGCTCAATGTCGTAGGGTCGGTCCAGAAACATCGATCCCTGAATCCATTCGGTGCCCAGGTGCAGGTAACGGATGTCGCCATCTTCGGAAAAATTGACTTCGGGCAGTTCGATGGCTTTGGCTGTGGTTTTTTTGCGGATCATTCAGAGTTTCCGTGCGGGTGCGTCATTCGGGTGTCAGGGGTGTCGGTTGGGGCTGCTGCAGCGCTGGACCACAGGCCATGCGCTTGCATGACCGCACCCCAGGCTGCGCGTTTTTGCTCAAAGGTCCACGTCGCATTCGCGGGACTGGTCGATGGTAGGCGATGGAGCGTGACTTGCTCGGCCAATCCGGCTTGCGCCAATGATTTTTTGACGGCCTGCGCATGGCGAAAGCTCTCGCCCCCGTTGTGGACGATGCCGGTCAGATGGGGGCAGCGCCGCAACAATGCGGGAAAGTCATTCAATTGCGCGGCACGGATCGCGCTGTCCAGGCTGCCCTCGCGCTCGCATTGCGCATACACATCCCACACACCCACGCCTTGGGCCAGCAGGCACTGACAGCGCTGTAGGTAGTCTTGATCAGCGGACCAGGGGGCATGAGGCCAAAGGGATTGCATGATGCGCCAAAAATGATTTTGCGGGTGGGCGTAGTACTGCTGCAACTGCAGAGACTTGACGCTCGGGAAACTGCCGAGCACCAGCACGCGCGTGTCAGCGCCCACCAGCGGCGGCAAGCCCTGCAGGCGCTGAGGGGCTGACGAGTCAGATGGCACAGATGGGCTCATCGACTGACACCGGCCAACTTGGGCAAGACCCGCAGCGCGTTGCGCGTGGTGGCTGCGGCCAGATCGTCCAGCGACAGGCCCCGCAAATCGGCCATCACTTTGGCGATGCGCGGCAACTCAGCCGGGGCATTGCGCCCTTGCGCAAGGCCTTGGGCACGTTGCTCAGCGGTTTGGTAAAGCCACTGCGGCGGCATGTCCGGTGCATCGGTTTCCAACACGATGGCGTTCAAGGGCAGCGCGCAGGCCAGGCGTCTCAGTTGCAAAGACCGCTCATAGGTGAGCGTGCCGCCAAAGCCCAGCGCAAAACCCAGGTCTACAAAAGCTTGCGCTTGCTGCGCACTGCCATTAAAAGCGTGACCAATGCCCGAAACCACCGGGCATTGGCGCAGGCCTTTAAGCAAGAAATCGGCTGATCGCCGCACGTGCAAGATCACGGGCAAGCCGTGCTTTTGGGCCAACTTGAGCTGCGCCATGTAAAAAAACCATTGGCGCTCACGCATCTCGGGGGTGCACAGCGCAGGTACAAAAAAGTCCAGCCCGATCTCGCCCACCGCCACCAGTCTGGGGTCGCCTGCACGCTCGCGCAAAGCTTGGTCCAGCGCCAGCAAATCGGCTTCTTGGGTCTGCGGTACATACAAGGGGTGAATGCCCAAGGCGTAGGCATCACCATGTCGCTGGGCCAGTTGAGCCACATTGACCCAATGGGCGGCGTGCACGGCGGGGATCACGCAGTACGTCACACCTGCCTCACGCGCTGCCTCGCGCACCGCATCGCGGTCAGCATCAAACTCGGCCGCGTCCAGGTGGCAGTGCGTGTCGATCCACATTCAGACTTGAAAATTCAAACAGGCGCTTGCAACACACCTTTGACCAGGTGCAATTGCCGGTCGCAACGCGCCGCCAAAGCCGGGTCGTGCGTGACCACCACAAAGGCGGTACCGCGCTCACGGGCCAGTTGCAGCATCATGGCGAACACGCCGTCGGCGGTTTCGCGGTCCAAATTGCCGGTGGGCTCGTCAGCCAACACACAGGCCGGTTCATTGACCAATGCGCGGGCCAGGGCCACACGCTGGCGCTCGCCGCCCGACAACTCCGATGGTCTGTGGTGCAGACGCTCGCCCAAGCCCACGCGTTGCAGCCAGCCCGTGGCCACCGCAGCGGCTTCGGCGCGGTCTTGCCGGCGAATCCACAGCGGCATGGCCACATTGTCCAACGCGCTGAACTCGGGCAGCAGGTGGTGAAATTGGTACACAAAACCCAAATAACGGTTGCGCCACTGGCCTTGCTCGGCAGCGCTCAGGGTAGACAACAACTGGCCCTTGAGCTGCACCGAGCCTTGTGTGGGCGCATCAAGGCCACCCAGCAAATGCAGCAAGGTGCTTTTGCCCGAGCCCGAAGCGCCCACGATGGCCAAGGTCTCCCCGGCTTGCACCTGCAGATCGACGCCGTGTAAAACGGTCACGTCCAGACGCCCTTCGGTGAAGCGCTTGGTCAAGCCCTGGGCCTGCAGCACGGTGCCCACGTTTTTTGTGTCATTCATAACGCAGCGCCTCCGCCGGGTTGACCTGGCTGGCACGCCAGCTGGGGTAGAGGGTGGCGACAAAAGCGAGCACCAAAGAAATGATGGCCACCGGCCAAATGTCGCTGGCCAGCGGCTCGCTGGGCATGCGACTGATCAGGTAAATGTCACGAGGCAAAAAGCTGGCATTGAACAGCGTTTCCAGCGCAGGCACGATCACGTCAATATTGAAGGCCACCAGCAAGCCCAAGAGCAAGCCACTCATCGTGCCGATCACACCGACTGCCGCGCCCTGAACCACAAAGATGCCCATGATGCTGCGCGGGCTGGCTCCCAGTGTACGCAAGATCGCGATATCGGCGCGTTTGTCGGTCACCGTCATCACCAGTGTGCTGACCAAATTAAAAGCGGCCACCGCCACGATGAGGGTGAGGATGATGAACATCATGCGTTTTTCGACCTGCACGGCGGCAAACCAGGTCTTGTTTTGCTGCGTCCAGTCGCGCACAAAAAATTGCGGACCCAATTCCAGTTGCAAATCACGCGCCACCTCACGCGCCAAATGCAAATCGCGCAGCTTCAGGCGCACGCCGCTGGGGCCTTCCAGGCGGAACATGCGGGCCGCATCCTCGACGTGCATCAGCGCCAGCGCCGAGTCGTATTCGTAATGCCCGGAAGAAAACGTGCCCACCACACCCATTTGTTTCATGCGCGGTACCACGCCCGCAGGCGTGACCTGACCAGACGGCGACACAAGGGTCACCGGGTCGCCCGCCTGCACACCCAGGTTGCTGGCCAGGTCGCGGCCCAGCACCAGACCAAAGGCACCCGGCTGCAAGCGCTGCAGCACACCGGCCTGTGTGTCGTTCGACAAATCACTGACTTCGGGCTCCAGCGCTGGGTCAATGCCGCGCACCAACACACCCTTCATGTCATCACCCCGCGCCAGCAGGGCCTGTGCGGTGATGAAAGGCGCAGCACCCACCACTTGTGGGTGCGCCTTCAAGCGGGTGAGCAATGTGGGCAACTGCTCCACCGCCGCGCCATCAGCGGCGTAGACCTCAATGTGCGAGACCACACCCAGCATGCGGTCGCGCACCTCTTTTTGAAAGCCGTTCATCACGCTCAACACGATGATGAGCGCCGCCACGCCCAGGCCGATGCCCATCATGGACACACCGGAAATGAAGGATATGAAGCCGTTGCGCCGCGTGGCACGGCCTGCGCGGGTGTAACGCCAGCCAAGCACCCACTCATAGGGAATATTTTTGAAAAAAGACATAGGTCGCTATTGTGCAGTGCAAGCCTGCCCACTCCCTCACGGATTTCGGGGTCCGGGATCTATAGATTCGGCAAATCAGTATTGTTTGGATAAAAATTGATAAATTCAACTGCTTAGCGCGGCCTGCCTCTTCTGATGTGTAGGCATCAGGCTGCAAGGTGCATGAAATCGAGGTTTTCTCGAAAACCGACACCGACAAAAATCTGTAGAAAAGTGCAGAGCGAAGCCTTCAATTGCAACGCCTTCTTGACGATGGCAATCAGCACCTAAGTGGCCACAGCGCACCAGATTTGCGTTTTGACCGCGTTCTCGCTGGCGCCCAAAAACTTCTTGATGTGCCGCAAGTGCGCGGGGTAGTCTTGGCCTGCATAGTGTCCATTGAGCGCAATGGTCTGATCGCAGACAAGGCCCGTAGTTCTGTCTACAGGAGCCGAGTACACACGCCGGGCGTTCATATTGCTCTTGGCGCGGGTCACGAAGAAGTCGGTGCTTTGGTGCAGGGTGTACAGGCGGGCAAAGTCCAGGTAGCCCCTGTCCATGGCGTCAAAGGCCCCCGCCTCGATGGGCAACATGTCCAGCACATGCACATCGTGCATCTTGCCGTTGCTGCTGTGGATGAAGGCGGGGATGCAGCCGCGCAAGTCCAACAAGGTGTGCATCTTCACAGCAGCCTTGGTGGAGCGAAACAGTGCCCAGTCGAACAAGCCCAGACACAGATCGATGGTGGTGGAGTCCAAGGCCTAGACGGTGGCATCCAAATTTACACCCATGGGTTCTTGGGCGTAAAGCCTGCGGGCTCTGTCGATCAATCGCATCGCCAGAGCGTGGCAGATGCGCCAGTCGCGAGAGTTCAGGGCATCGGCCAGCGTCGAGCGTGCAGGAATGTGGCGCAGGCCCATATGAAAAGCTTGGACTGATTGGCCGTCAAACACGCTTCGATGTCGCGCAAAGACTCCCGCCACGTCAGTTGCGCAAACGCCATGATGCGAAACAGCTCGGTACAACTGAGCGTGCGTACCCCGGCATCGCCTTGATGGCGCTGGACGATGCGACCAAAGGTCTTCCAGGGCACAAAGTCCATGACCTGCGCGAACAAGGTTTTGCCTGCGTTCATGGGCATCTCCGGGTGATTGAACCCTGCAAGCATGCCAAGTGCGCAAAATCAAATTCAAATCGTGGACACCCATGAAACCTTTGAAGCCCTTGCCGTTACTCGCTTGCAGCGATGCGACTATCAAATAAACCGGACACTACTGTCTGCAAATATCTATCAAAATCACCCAATGCATCCCCATGTACCGTGACATGCGTGAGCATTTTGTGCGGCATCGACTTCGCCATGAGCTTGTTCATCGGTGGCCATGCATTTCAGGGGCCGGATGAACCCTTCGAGCGTCAGCTCAAGCTGGACGTACTGGGGAGCTCGGTCGTGGCCGGAGTTCTGGACACTCTGCTGTTGAGGCTCATCCCGTCTGCTCGACGCTGAAGCACACGAAGAAACCACCCACGTCTTCAAATCAGGCACTTCAGCGAAATTTCATCTGAGTGGCCCACTATACAAGCACGCTACAGAGCGTTCCTCATGACCCCTCTATTTGGACAACCCACATGCCAAACCACATGCCAAACCACATGCCAAACCACATGCCAAACCACATGCCAACGCTCACACCATCCACACCGTCAGCACCAGCGCACTACAGCCAAGCATTGATTGCTCTGCATTGGATCATGTTCGGACTGCTGATCGCCGTGTTTGCCAGCATCGAACTGCGCGTGCTGTTTGACAAAGGGACTGCACCTCGTGAACTGATGAAAACCACTCATTTTTCGGTCGGACTGATGATCCTGGCCCTGGTCGTGATGCGTGTCGCTAGCCGCGTCCTGAGTCCGCAGCCACGACCCGCCCATATCCCAGGTGGCGCAATGGTTAAGGGCTTGGCTCAATTGGCCCACATAGCCCTTTACGCGGTGATGATTGGCATGCCTTTGTTGGGGTGGTTGTCTCTGAGCGCCGCAGGAAAACCGATCCCGTTTTTGGGCTTGGCATTGCCTGCACTGATGGCCCCTGACAAAGGGCTGGCTCAACAAATCAAAGCACTGCACGAAACCATCGGGGTGGCCAGCTACTGGTTGATCGGTCTGCACATTGCGGCAGCCCTGGGTCACCACTGGATTTTGAAAGACACGCTCATTGCGCGCATGTCCCTGCGACACCTGCGCAAGGGCTGAAGTTCAACACACGCCCCAACTGTCCCAGACGGAGCCTGCCACAATCAGGCCCCATGCACCTGATCATTCCCTATGCGGCCAGCCAACAGTACGGCACCTCAGTTTTTGAGGGCTTGCGGCTGCCCCACTTGAAGGCCCTGCTGGTTAACTTGCAAGACAAGCACACCGAGCGCGATGGTGATACCAACCCGTCACACATGCCCCACGAACGCGTACATGCCCGCGCCTTGGGTTGGGACACGTCAAACGCCCAAGCAGAACTACCTTGGGCTGCCCATGAAAACGCCAGACACCCCATCACCACAGCCTTAGCCACGTCCCCTGAGTCGAAAGC
>CAYRBW010000102.1:0-1098 GCA_964422575.1 uncultured Limnohabitans sp. | reverse complement strand
CTCCCCCAAGCCTGGATGACGCCTTGCCACTGGCAAATCGGCATGGACCAGGTGGTGATGACAGACCCCGAGCATTTACACTTGTCGAGCAATGAGTCGCAGCAACTGCTGCAAGCCATGCAGCAGTTTTTGCAAGAAGATGGCCTGCAAGTCACTTGGCGCAGCCCTTTGCTCTGGCACGCGCAAGGACCGCTGTTGGCCAATCTGCCCACCGCCTCACTGGACCGGGTGATCGGCCAGAACGTGAAAGACTGGATGCCCCAGCACCCTGCGGCCCGCCCACTGCAACGCCTGCAAAGCGAGATGCAGATGCTGTTGTACAACCACCCGGTGAACGACGCCCGCGATGCCCGCAGGCAGCACACGGTGAACGCCTTTTGGTTGCACGGCGCGGGCGTTCTGCCCCCAGACACGCCCAACCCAACAGTTGTGGTGACGACACCCGCACTCCGAGCGAGCGCTCTGCACGGCAACGCGCAAGCCTGGCAGCAAGCTTGGCAACAACTCGACGCCAGCGCCGTAGCCGACTTGCTGCGCCATGTCAAAGCGACTGGCCAAGGCACGCTCAGCCTGTGCAGCGAACACACGGCCCACACCTACACCGCAGCGCCTACCGCCTGGCACCAGCACATCACCCGTGTGTTCAACAAAACTTCGCCTGTCGCAGCACTGCAAGCCCTTGTACTGCCCTAACCTCCTTCTTAACCGCACCCCTAACATCACCTTTATCTGGACCCTCAACCGTCCCCTGATCACCCTATGAATTTGCTCACCCGAGATGTGCCCCCCCGCAGCGCCTGGGCGCTGGAACAAGCGGGCATCCACCCCTTGCTGGCCCGCCTGTATGCCGCACGCGGCGTGCTGTCCAAAGACGAACTCGACGACGCGCTGAACCTGTTGCTGCCCCCGGCCAGCATGCTCGGCACCACCGAAGCCGCCAAGTTGCTGGCCGATGCCATCGCGCAAAACAAGCGCCTGTGCATCGTGGCCGATTACGACTGCGATGGCGCGACCGCCTGCGCCGTAGGCGTGCGTGGCCTGCGCATGCTGGGCGCACACAACGTGAGTTATTTGGTGCCCGACCGGGTGGTGGACGGT
>CAYRBW010000101.1:0-8184 GCA_964422575.1 uncultured Limnohabitans sp. | reverse complement strand
TGATTAGGGCATGCGAGGCCAGGAGCTTTTCCTGGCCGTCGATGCCCAACTCGTTGAGCAGGATGTGCCGCGAGTAGCGCAGTAACTGTGCGTCATTCATGCGCGTCATCCACGGCGCTCAGTCGTTTTTCTTGTCGATCTTGCGCTCGGCCATCGTGGTGCTGGCCTTGACGGGCAGGCCCTTGAGTTGGTTCAAAGCCTGGATCAACTGGAAGTCTTTGTCGGAGCCAAACTCGGGCAAACGGCGTTCAGCCACAGGCTTTTTGGACTCTTCTTCCAATTTCTTGATGGCTTCTTCGCGTGCTTTTTCACGGGCCGGATCTTTTTTCTCTTCGGCTTCCTTGCCGTTGCTCAGGTGTTTTTCCAGATCGGCTTCGCGGGTCCGCAAGGCAGAGAACACATTGCCGTTTTCGGTTTCGTCCAGCATCACTTCGGGCACGATGCCTTTGGCTTGGATGGCTCGGCCGTTTGGCGTGTAGTAGCGGGCGGTGGTGATCTTGAGCGCGGTGTCTGGCCCCAGCTGGCGCACGGTTTGAACCGAGCCTTTGCCAAAGGTCTGGCTGCCCATCAGGGTGCCGCGTTTGTAATCTTGCAAAGCGCCAGCCACGATTTCGCTGGCCGAGGCCGAGCCTTCATTGACCAGCACCACCAAAGGCACTTTTTTCAGCGCACCGCCAGTGACTTGGGTCATGCGGGTGATGGGGTCGTTGTTGCTGGTGCGACGCCAGAACTGGGGCGTGGCCTTGTAGGTGAATTTGCTTTCTTCCAATTGACCATTGGTGGTGACCACCGTGACGTTTTCTGGCAAGAAGGCCGCTGACAAGGCCACTGCCGCATCGAGCAGCCCCCCGGGGTCATTGCGCAAGTCGAGCACCAGGCCTTTGAGCTGGGGCTCTTGTTTGTACATCTCTTCGATCTTGCGGGCGAAGTCGTCTACCGTACGTTCCTGGAACTGCGAGACGCGAATCCAGCCGTAACCTGGCTCGATGATTTTCGATTTGACCGATTGGGTCTTGATCTCTTCGCGAATGATGGTCACCGGGAAGCTGCGGTTTTCGGTTTTACGGAAGATGGTCAGCAGCACCTTGGTCTGTGGCTCACCGCGCATCCGCTTGACCGCTTCGTTCAGGCTCAGGCCCTTGACGGCGGTGTCATCGATCTTGGTGATCAGGTCATTGGGTTTGAGGCCTGCCCGATCAGCGGGGGAGCCTTCGATTGGCGAGACGACTTTGACCAAACCGTCTTCCTGGCTGATTTCGATGCCCACACCGACAAATTTTCCGGTGGTGCCTTCAGAGAACTCTTTGAAGCTCTTTTTGTTGAAATACTGGGAGTGCGGGTCCAGGCTGGACACCATGCCGGAGATGGCTTCGGTGATCAGTTTTTTCTCGTCCACAGGCTCGACATAGTCGCTCTTGACCATGCCAAAAACAGCGGCCAGCTGCTGCAGCTCTTCGAGTGGCAAGGGGGCCATGTTGCCGCGCGCCACGGTCTGCAGCGACACGGTGGTCAATGCTCCAGCCAGTGCGCCCGCGCTGATCCAGCCCGCGATCTTGAGTTTCTGTCTCATGTGCTTGTGTGTTCCCAGTCAGAAGCGGATCAATATACACCCGCGAGCGGGCTGTTTGGGGTGGCAAGCCAGCAAATGCCCTGCCGCCCTCAGTAGATTGACCAATCAGGCCTTGCCTTGACCGGCCACAGCAGCGGCTGCTTTAGCGGCGGCCTCGGCATCGCCCAAGTAATAGTGGCGGATCGGTTGGAGGTTTTCGTCCAGTTCGTATACCAGTGGAATACCGTTCGGGATGTTCAGGCCCACGATATCGCTGTCCGAGATGCCGTCCAGGTATTTGATGAGGGCGCGGATCGAGTTGCCATGCGCTGCAATCAGCACGCGCTTGCCGGATTTGATGCTGGGCGCAATGCTGTCGTTCCAGGCGGGCAGGACACGGGCCACAGTGTCTTTGAGGCACTCGGTCAGTGGCACGGCTTCGGGGTTGGGGTAGCGGCGGTCGCTCTTTTCGCTGCGGGGGTCGGTCGCTTCCAGGGCGGGCGGTGGCGTGTCGTAGCTGCGACGCCAGAC
This sequence comes from uncultured Limnohabitans sp., assembly GCA_964422575.1. Classification (GTDB taxonomy): domain Bacteria; phylum Pseudomonadota; class Gammaproteobacteria; order Burkholderiales; family Burkholderiaceae_C; genus Limnohabitans_A. The sequence continues at coordinate 6,104 of CAYRBW010000101.1, read as the reverse complement.
CAGCACTTGCTCGTCGCCGTATTGCTTGGCCATGTCGGCTTTGTTCAGGCCCTGAAGGCCGCCGTAATGGCGCTCGTTCAGTCGGTAGTCCTTGACCACAGGCAGCCAAGTGCGGTCCATTTCGTCCAGGGTCAGCCACAGGGTGCGGATGGCGCGCTTGAGCACTGAGGTATAGCACAGGTCAAAATCCCAGCCTTCGGCCTTGAGCAGTTTGCCCGCCGACATGGCTTGGTTCACGCCCGTGGGGGTGAGGTCAACATCGGTCCAACCGGTGAAGCGGTTTTCGAGGTTCCAGGTGGATTCGCCGTGGCGGATCAGGACGAGTTTGTACATGGGTGTAGGCAGCAGAGGCTGGATAAAACAAGGGGACAAAACAGTGGTTTTGGCCAGCATTTTAGAATCGAGACTTGGCGGCTCGCTGACGGGCCGGTATTTTTGGTTTACAAAGGTCTGATTCGTGAAATTTCTCATCGACAACTGGATGCTCATCACCGTGGCTGTGGCCTCGGGTGGGGCTTTGCTTTTCCCTGTCTTGAACAAAGGCGCTGGGCTCAGCCCCCAAGACATGGTGCAACTGATGAACCGCGAAAAGGCCATTGTCATTGATGTGTGTGAGCCCGACGAATTCTCTCGGGGCCATGTCATTGGGGCCAAAAACCTGCCTTTGAGCCAACTGGAAGACAAATTGGCCCAGGTGGTTAAAAGCAAATCCACCCCCGTTGTGATGGTTTGCCAGGTGGGCGCGCGTTCTGCCCGCGCTGCGGCCACGGCCCGCAAACTCGGATTTGAAAATGTGCATTCTTTGGCAGGTGGCCTGAATGCTTGGCAAGCGGCCAGCATGCCGGTTGAAAAAGCCTGATACCGAAGGAACCTTCATGCAAAACGTCAAGATCTACACCACCGCCGTTTGCCCCTATTGCATCCGTGCCAAGCAAATCCTCAAAGCCAAAGGCGTTGAGCAGATTGAAGAAATTCGCATTGATCTGGACCCCGCTCAGCGCGACCACATGATGCAAATCACGGGCCAGCGCACTGTGCCGCAAATTTATGTGGGCGATACGCACGTGGGTGGTTGTGATGACCTGATGGCACTTGACGCCAAAGGCGGCCTGGTGCCTTTGTTGCAGGCCACCTGAGTTTTTGGCGGTCACAAACCCCTAGGGTTTTCACAAGCTTGGCGTGGAGCCAAGCCAGTTTTTGATCGCTGATAATCCAAGAGTTTCATCCTTGGACAGTCCCTGTGGGCTGCCCGTATTTTTTCCGAAAGAATTCCATGACCGATACCGCTGTCAACACCGAAGTCCAAACCCCTGTTTTCCAGATCCAACGCGTGTACCTGAAGGAGGCTTCTCTGGAGCAGCCCAATTCGCCCGCTATCTTTTTGGATCAGCAACAACCCAGCGTGGACATCCAGTTGGGCGTGGAAGCTACACCTGTGGCTGAAGGTGTGTTTGAAGTTTGCGTGACCGCTACCGTACACACCAAAATTGCCGACAAAACGGTGTTCTTGGTGGAATGCAAGCAAGGCGGCATTTTTGAAATCCGCAACGTGCCCGAAGACCAGATGGGTGCCATCATGGGCATCGCTTGCCCGCAAATCGTTTACCCCTACCTGCGCGGCAACGTGGCCGACTTGATCACCCGCGCTGGCTTCCCGCCCGTGCACTTGGCTGAAATCAACTTTCAGGCCATGTACGAGCAGCAGCAAGCCCAAGCTGCCGCCACCCAGCAGTAAAGCGAGAACGCACCCGGCATGCAGATCACCATCATCGGTGCGGGGGCGTGGGGCACGGCTTTGGCGATCGCCGCCAGCCGCCAGTCGCCATCCCACAGGGTGAGCCTGTATGCACGCGATGCGATTCAGGCCGAGGCCATGCAGCGTGAGCGTTGCAACGAACGTTACTTGCCCGGCATTGCATTGCCTGCATCGTTGGCCATCACTTCGGGCCCGTTGGACGATGTGCTGCGAGCGGCCCAAGCCGAAGACCTCTTCATCATCGCGACACCCATGGTGGGCCTGCGTAGCACTTTGCAGGCCATGCGAGGCGTGCCTGCCTCGGTGGCTTGGCTGTGCAAAGGTTTTGAAGCCACCACTGGCCTCATGCCCCACGAAGTGCAAGCCCAAGTCGCACCGCAACTGCGCGCCGGAGCCCTGAATGGCCCGAGCTTTGCGCAAGAAGTCGCCCGAATCCAACCCACTGCGTTGGTTGCCGCCAGTCCGCACGCGTCTGTGCGCGATGCTTTGGTCAAAGCTTTTCACGGCGGTGCTTTGCGTGTGTACGCCAATGACGACATCGTCGGGGTCGAGGTGGGCGGGGCCGTGAAAAACGTGCTGGCCATCGCCACCGGCCTGTGCGATGGGCTGGACTTGGGCCTGAATGCCCGTGCAGCCCTCATCACCCGGGGCCTGGCTGAAATGACCCGATTGGGTGTGGCGCTGGGTGCCAAACCCGAAACTTTCATGGGCTTGTCGGGCCTGGGCGACCTGGTGTTGACAGCTACAGGCGATCTGAGCCGTAACCGCAAAGTAGGTCTCTTGCTGGCGCAAGGTCTGAGCCTGGAGCAAGCCGTCACCTCGCTGGGCCATGTGGCCGAAGGCGTGTACAGCGCCCGCACGGTGTGGCAACGCGCTCAAAGCTTGGGTGTAGACATGCCGATCACCGAAGCGGTGGTGTCTTTGCTTGACGGCCGTTTGCAAGCCCGTGAAGCTGTCCAGGTCTTGATGGGGCGTGGACCTCGGGGCGAGGCAGTCTGATTTTTCAGTTGGGCGTGTAAGCCAGCCGTACGTAGATCGGCGCAAACGCTTCGGCTTGGGTGATTTCGATCAGCGTTTCCTTGGCCAGCTCAAGCAGGGCGATGAATGTCACCACCAGCACGGGCGTGCCCAAGGTGGGGTCGAACAGGTTCTCGAACTCGACGAACTTGCGGCCCTGTAGATGTTTGAGCACGATGGTCATGTGCTCGCGCACGCTGAGTTCTTCGCGGCTGATCTTGTGGTGCTGAACCAAGTTGGCACGTTTGAGAATGTCACGCCAAGCCGATTGAAGCTCATCCATGCGCACATCCGGGAAACGCGGATGCAGGCTTTGCTCAATGTAGACCTGCGCCTTCAGGAAGTCGCGGCCGTAATGCGGGATCTCGTTGAGCTGCATTGAGGCCAGCTTCATCTGCTCGTATTCGAGTAAGCGACGCACCAGTTCGGCCCGGGGGTCTTCGGCTTCCTCGCCTTCGGCCACTTTTTTGGGCGGCAACAGCATGCGTGATTTGATCTCGATCAGCATCGCGGCCATCAGCAGGTATTCGGCAGCCAGCTCCAGGTTGTGCTGGCGGATTTCATCGACATAGCTCAGGTATTGACGCGTGACGCCGGCCATGGGGATGTCGAGGATGTTGAAGTTCTGCTTGCGGATCAAATACAGCAGCAAGTCCAGCGGACCTTCGAATGCCTCCAGAAACACCTCCAGCGCATCGGGCGGGATGTACAGGTCGGTCGGCATCGAAAACAGCGGCTCGCCATACAGGCGCGCCAAAGCCACTTGGTCAACCACCGCGGGCATGGTCGAAGTCGCACCATCCACTTGTTGCGGCAGGGCCATGGGATCGGTGTGCTCGGGTGTCATGTGGGTGTGGCGGGCAGGTGCTCAACAGCACGCTGCTGTTTGCTCAACCAAGGGCCGCGGTTCAGCCCTTGGTTTGGTAAACGTAGGGCTTCTGGGCCACACGTCCTTCGCTGAATTCGGCCTGCACGGCACGGTCAACCTGCTTGTCCCACAGCAAGGCGCGGCCTTGGCGTTGCTCAGCTTCGAGCTGGGGGTGCTGTGCTTTGAGTTGGTCGATGAATTGGGTGGTGTCTGATGCGTAATCAGGGCGGCGAAAAAAAGACATAAGAGGCATCCGAACAAATGGTGAACAAAGGGGCTTGGCAGACAGCGTGGACTGTCAAAACCCAACAGATCGGATTTTACCGGGCCTGAGCGGGAGCCCAGCTGACGGCCTGTGCCAAGCCAGACGCCAAGTCTGGTTGCAAATGACCTTGCAGGTGTTTCAGTAGACCACTGCGCCGAGCAATGTCAAGAGGCTGGTGCGACAAGCCGCAGATGATCAGGTGGGTGCTCTTTTTCCGGCAGGTCTCAATCAGGTTCATCAAGGCATCCGCTCCGGACGAGTCGATGTAAATCACGTTTTTGAGATCCAGGACCAAAACAGGCGCGTGGATGTTGTCTTCAATTTCCTCAATCAGCTTCACTGCGCCGAAAAACAGGGCCCCATACAAACGCCAAGCCTGCAAGCGATCTTCAAACTGGCTCAAGCCCGGGTGGTCCAATGGCAGGACGGGTTCGCTGCGGCTGAGGCTGGAGATGCGGTAAATGAAGGTCAGGCAGGCTGCGATCAGGCCCACCTCAACAGCGACCGTCAGGTCAAACACCACCGTGAGGAAAAAGACCGCCAGCAAGGTGACCCGGTAAGGCATGCGGTACTGGCGCAGGAGCCAGAATTCGCGCCACTCGCCCATGTTCCAGGCCACAAACATCAAGATGGCGGCCAGGCAGGCCAAAGGGATGTGAGCCGCCCAAGGCGCAGCGACCAGCACCACCCCGAGCAAGGTCAATGCATGCACCATGCCCGAAACAGGACTGGTTCCCCCGCTTTTGATGTTGGTCACGGTGCGGGCAATGGTGCCTGTGGCGGGCATGCCGCCAAAAAATGGGCTCACAAAATTGGCCACACCTTGCGCCATCAGCTCCTGGTTGGGGTTGTGGCGGTCGCCGATCATCCCGTCTGCAATCCGTGCGCAGAGCAAGGACTCAATGGCGCCCAGCAGGGCCAGTGTCAGGGTGGGCATCAGCAAGAAACGGGCACTGTTCCAGCTGAATTCGGGCCACTGGAATGAGGGCAGGGCCGCAGGAATACCACCAAATTTGCTGCCGATGGTCTCAACCGGCAGTGACAGCATCCAAGTGGCCAATGTGGCAAACACCAAAGCGATGATGGAGCCAGGGACCGTGCTGATCCAGTTGTAGCGGGTTTCGGCCAGACGACGGCTCAAGCGTAACCAGCCGATCAACAAGGACAGGGATGCCAAAGCCAAAAGCAGCGCGGCCAGATTGGTGCTTTGCAGGTTTTGCCAAAGGGTGCCAACGATGCCAAAAAAGTCGGCAGGCATGGCACTCACTTTCAGACCCAGCAGGTCCTTGATCTGCGAGAGCATGATCAGCACCGCAATGCCGTTGGTGAAGCCGATGACCACCGACACTGGGATGAATCGGATCAGGTTGCCCAGTCTGAACAAGCCCATCAAGAACAACAAAACCCCAGACATGGCCGTGGCCAAAATCAGGTTCGCCAGTCCATAGTGTTCAACGATGCCGTAGACAATCACGATGAATGCCCCCGCGGGGCCACCAATCTGAACGCGGCTGCCCCCCAAGGCTGAGATGAGGAAACCCGCAATGATCGCTGTGAAGAGTCCTGCTTCGGGCTTGAGTCCCGAGGCAATGGCAAAGGCCATGGCCAGTGGCAAGGCCACCACACCGACCGTCAATCCGGCACCGATGTCATTGACCAGCCGTTGGCGGTTGTAGCCTTCCAGGCAGTCCAGCAATCGGGGTCTGAAAAAATGGGTTGTTTGCAGCCAGGTCATGGGTTCTTGAGGTGAGTCAACATTCAGCCGGTGACCGATCAATGATGTGGCACACTGGCGCAGGTCATCGAGCAAGGGGCGCAGACAGAGCAGCCACAGCTGGCCAGGCAAGCCAAGTCCGTCATGTGCGAGGTGTAACGCGGTCTAACGCTAAAAAACCACCTGCATTGTTGGCTGTCGCCACATAGCCTAGAACCAGCCCCAAGCGCACATTGCCCCACCGGGTTTCGCTGCACATCGGTCCATCCGTGAATCAGGGAGAACATGCGCAGCGTTTTCTTGGTGCCAAAAGGTCAGTGAATCCGCATGCCAGGCTTGGCGCCGGGCCAGGGGTGCAGCACGTGGATGCCGGGTTCGGCCTTCTCGTCTGCGTGGCTGGCGGCGAGCACCATGCCTTCAGACACGCCAAACTTCATCTTGCGTGGCGCGAGGTTGGCCACCATGACGGTGAGCTTGCCTTTGA
>CAYRBW010000100.1:0-8265 GCA_964422575.1 uncultured Limnohabitans sp. | reverse complement strand
GCTTTGACAAAATCTTTGTACTTGTCGCGGAACTGCATGGCTTCGGTCGTGCAGCCAGGGGTGTTGTCTTTGGGGTAGAAAAACAAAACCACGGGTTGACCGAGGTGGGAGATGTTCGAAAATTTCAGACCGCTGGTAGCGTTCGCTTCAAATTCGGGGAGGGGCTTGTTAAGAACGATCGCCATAAAACTTGATCTCGCTTACAGGTTGAGCGCTTGACGTCGTCAAATGCGCTAAAGGCCATGTGCCTTGGCAATCTTCGATTTTACCCTGAATGAAAGTCGACAATCACCCGATCCTATGGAAACCAGGGTCATGGTGACATGCATACTTTAAGATTCTTGCAGCAAAGCGACCACAACTTTTCGCCCTTCGCTGGACAGAATGTTGTAGGTGCGGCAGGCCGCAGGCGTGTCCATTGTTTCAATGCCAATGCCACGCTCAATCAATGGCCTTAGCCATGCCACTTGGGGAAATCGCAAGCGGTGCCCACTGCCAAAGATCACCAGTTCTGCACCGCTTAATGCCAAGGATTCAAAGTTTTCTGCGTGGAGGTCTTCAAAACGCCGAACGTCCCAAACTTTGGGTCCTGCGCCTGGCAGGCTGCTGACCGTCAAGGAATGGTCGAATTTTTGCCCGTTGACCTCAATCCAGCCATCGCCATAGGCATTGATAGTGAGGCTGTTGGATTTGTCGGGTTGGAGTTTCATGGGTGATCTGGGTTGGCTGGACACATTCACGCTCACATTGGAGGTGATGCGCAGGTTTGTGGGGCCGAATGGGTCTTGAAATGTGGTCAAATTATAGGTTTCCCCCTCTCGCAACTGCCTTTGGAGGCGCTTTGAAGCCCATTCAAAAATCTGCCAAGCTCGCCAACGTTTGTTATGACATCCGCGGTCCCATCATGGACCGAGCTCGTCAAATGGAAGAGGACGGGCAAAAGATCATCAAATTGAACATCGGAAACTTGGCCGTTTTCGGCTTCGATGCGCCTGAAGAAATTCAACAAGACATGATTCGCAACTTGCCTAATTCGGCAGGTTACTCGGACAGCAAAGGCATTTTTGCCGCGCGTAAAGCCGTCATGCACGAAACCCAGAAGCAGGGCATTTTGGGCGTTACGCTTGATGACATTTATCTGGGCAACGGTGCCAGCGAATTGATCGTCATGGCCACCAACGGGCTGTTGGACAACGGCGACGAAGTGCTTTTGCCTTCTCCCGATTACCCGCTGTGGACAGCTGCGGCGAGTTTGTCTGGCGGAACTCCAGTGCATTACCACTGCGAAGAGGCCGACGGTTGGATGCCGGACTTGGCAGACATCTGCGCCAAAATCACGCCCCGCACCAAGGGGATTGTGGTGATCAACCCCAACAACCCGACAGGCGCGCTGTATTCGGATGAGTTGCTCAAAGGCATTGTGGCCATTGCCCGTGAACACGGCTTGGTGATCTTTGCCGATGAGGTGTATGACAAGGTTTTGTACGACGGCGTCAAGCACACGCCTTTGGCTAGCTTGTCGCAAGATGTGTTGACCTTAACCTTCAATTCCCTGTCTAAGAGTTACCGCTCGTGTGGATACCGGGCCGGTTGGATGGTGATTTCTGGCGACAAAAAGAACGCCCGCGATTACATCGAGGGTTTGAACATGCTCTCGAACATGCGCTTGTGTGCCAACGTGCCGGGCCAATGGGCGATTCAGACGGCTTTGGGTGGGCACCAGAGCATCAATGAGTTGGTGAACGAAGGTGGGCGCTTGCGCAAGCAGCGCGATCTGGCGTATGCGTTGATCACCGCCATACCGGGTGTCAGTTGCGTCAAGCCACAAGCGGCGCTCTACATGTTTCCAAAGCTCGACCCCCAAATTTATCCGGTCAAGGATGATCAGGACTTCTTCTTGCAACTGCTCGAAGAAACCAAGGTGATGCTGGTTCAGGGAACGGGTTTCAACTGGCCCAATACCGACCATTTTCGGATTGTATTTTTGCCGCATGAAGACGATTTGCGTGAAGCCATTGCACGTGTTGCCCGTTTTCTTGAGGGAGCTCGCAAACGCTTTGGCACCGCGGCCTTGGTGGCCTGAGTTCCATCATATCCCTGCCTGAGTTTTTCGGGCGCACTGTAGTAAAGAAGTAGAAAATGAAACCGATCAAAGTAGGCCTGTTGGGCGTAGGTACTGTGGGCAGCGGCACATTCAATGTGCTCAAGCGTAACCAAGGTGAAATTCAGCGTCGGGCTGGTCGAGGCATTGAAATTACGATGGTGGCCGACCTCGATGTGGCCCGTGCCAAAGCGTTGGTGGGCGAGGGTGTTCAAGTGGTGGCCGATGGCCGTGAGGTGATTGCCAATCCTGAGATCGACATCGTCATTGAATTGATTGGCGGTTACGGCATCGCCAAAACTTTGGTAATGGAGGCGATTGCTGCTGGCAAGCATGTGGTGACTGCCAACAAGGCTTTGCTGGCCGTGCATGGCACTGAAATCTTTGCAGCCGCTCAAACCAAAGGCGTGATGGTGGCCTTCGAGGCCGCAGTGGCGGGGGGCATTCCGATCATCAAGGCGTTGCGCGAAGGCCTGACAGCCAACAGCATCGAGTGGGTGGCAGGCATCATCAACGGCACCACCAACTTCATCCTGTCCGAAATGCGCGACAAGGGTCTGGACTTTGGTGTGGTGCTGAAAGAGGCGCAACGACTGGGTTACGCTGAAGCCGATCCAACTTTTGACATTGAAGGCGTGGATGCCGCACACAAAGTGACGCTCATGAGCGCGATTGCCTTTGGGATTCCGGTGCAGTTTGACAAGGCTTATGTCGAGGGCATCACGAAACTGGGCGCTGCCGACATCAAATATGCTGAACAGTTGGGCTACCGAATCAAGCTTTTGGGCATCACCAAGCGCACAGCATCCGGTGTGGAGCTGCGTGTGCACCCCAGCCTGGTGCCAACCCAGCGTTTGATTGCCAATGTGGAAGGCGCGATGAATGCGGTGATGGTGCAAGGCGATGCCGTGGGCACCACCTTGTATTACGGTAAGGGCGCGGGCTCAGAGCCAACGGCCAGTGCTGTGATTGCCGATCTGGTGGACATCACCCGTTTGCACACCGCGGACCCACTTAACCGTGTGCCGCACTTGGCTTTCCAGCCAAATGCCATGAGCAGTTTGTCGGTCTTGCCAATGTCCGAGGTGGTGACCAGTTATTACCTGCGCTTGCGCGTGGCCGATCAAGCCGGCGTTTTGGCGAAGTTGACTGGGCTCTTGGCGCAAGCCGATATCAGCATCGATGCCGTGTTGCAACGCGAGGCCGATCAGGTCAGCCAAGCTGGCGAGAACCAGACCGATGTCATTATTTTGACCCACAACACGCGTGAAGGCACCTTGAACGATGTGCTGGCCCAGATGCAGGCCTTGCCAACCGTGATGGCACCGATCGTGCGCATTCGCAAGGAAGAGTTGAACTGATGCGCTACTTGTCGACACGTGGTCACGCAGATCGCAAACAATTTTGTGAAATCCTGCTCGAAGGCCTTGCCCCGGATGGCGGCTTGTACCTTCCTGAAAGTTACCCCCAGCTTGATAGCCTTGCCCTGACGCGTTTGCGTGGTGTCTGGCAAAGCCAAGGTTACGCGGCTTTGGCCTTTGAGATTTTGTCGCTCTACATTGACGACATCCCTGCAGCCGATCTGCAGGCCCTGTGCACCAAGACTTACACTGAGCAGGTGTTTGGTTCCCCTCAAATCGTGCCGCTCAAGCCACTACAAACAGCAGGCGCGGCTAAGCCTGATCTGTATTTGGAGGCCTTGTCCAATGGCCCCACCTTGGCTTTCAAGGACATGGCCATGCAGTTGCTGGGCAACTTGTTTGAGTACGAGTTGGCACGGCGCGGCGAAGAGCTGAACATCCTGGGGGCCACCTCGGGCGACACCGGCAGTGCGGCCGAATACGCCATGCGCGGCAAAAAAGGTGTGCGTGTCTTCATGACCAGCCCGCACGGGCGCATGAGCCCCTTTCAGCAAGCTCAGATGTTCAGTTTGCTCGACGAGAACATTCACAACATCGCTGTCGAAGGCGTGTTTGACGATTGTCAGGACATCGTCAAAGCGGTTTCCAACGATCTGGATTTCAAGCGTCGCTACAAGATCGGTACTGTGAATTCGATTAATTGGGCCCGCTTGTTGGCTCAGGTGGTGTATTACTTTGCGGGCTACTTCCAGGCCACGACAAGCAACGACCAAAAAGTCAGCTTCACGGTTCCTAGCGGTAATTTTGGCAATGTGTGCGCGGGACATGTGGCCCGCATGATGGGTTTGCCGATTGACCGCTTGGTGGTGGCTACCAACGAAAACGATGTGCTGGACGAGTTTTTCCGTACCGGCATTTACCGTGTGCGCGGTACGGCCGACACGCATGAAACGTCGAGCCCATCGATGGACATTTCCAAAGCCAGTAATTTCGAGCGCTTTGTGTTCGACCTGTTGGAACGCGATGGCACCAAAACCAAAGCCATTTTTGGTGAGGGTCTCAACCGCGAGGGGTTCTTTGACTTATCTGGAGATGCACGTTTTGCCAAAGCGGCCGGTTTTTATGGTTTTGAAAGCGGCCACAGCACACACGCTGACCGCCTCAAGACCATTCAACAGGTTTTTGCCGCCTACGGCGTGATGATCGACACGCACACGGCGGATGGCGTGAAGGTGGCTAATGAGCATGTAAAGCCCTCGGTGCCCATGATCGTTCTGGAAACGGCATTGCCCATCAAATTTGCCTCGACCATTGTGGAGGCCTTGGGTCGTCAACCCGATCGCCCGGCTCAGTTTGAAGGCATTGAGCTGTTGCCCAAGCGGGTGCAAGTCATGTCCGCTGATGTGGATTTGATCAAGACTTACATCAAACATCACTGCGATTGAGCTCCATGACCACAGCCCCACGCGCACCTTTGATGTCACTCGATGAAGCGCTGAATACGCTGTTGGCCCGGATCAGACCCTTGGTGGGCGAGGAGTCGGTGGCCACACTGGATGCCGATGGGCGCATCTTGGCGCAAGACCTGGTGTCTGCTTTGCAGGTACCTGCTTTTGACAACTCGTCCATGGATGGGTACGCCGTGCGCAGTGCCGATGTACAGCAGGCGGGGGCAGTCCTGGCTGTGACCCAGCGCATTGCCGCAGGCCATCACGGCCAGCCACTGCTGCCAGGGCAAGCGGCCCGAATTTTCACGGGTGCACCTGTGCCACCAGGCGCCGATGCCATCGTCATGCAGGAACAAGCCGAGTTGGTGTCAGCTGACCAGCCTGATCGGGTTCGTTTTCTGGTGGCTGCCCAGCCTGGACAGTGGGTGCGCCGCAGCGGGGAAGATGTGCGCCAAGGTGATACTGTACTCAAATGTGGCCAAAAACTGGGCCCCGCTGAGCTGGGTCTGGCCGCCAGCTTGGGCTTGGCGCATTTGATGGTCATGCGCCGCCCCAAAGTGGCTTTGTTTTCGACCGGCGATGAGTTGGTCATGCCAGGTGCAGTGGCCCCCGCAAACATGCCCCCGGGGGCCATTTACAACTCAAACCGCTTTTTCTTGCGCGCTTTGCTGCACCGTTTCGGTTGTGAAGTGAGTGATTTGGGCATTGTTCCTGATCGCCACGAAGCCACGGTGGCCGCGCTCAAAACAGCAGCAGATCACCATGACCTGATTGTGACCAGCGGTGGGGTATCGGTCGGCGAAGAAGACCATGTGAAACCTGCCGTTGAGGCTTTGGGGGCCCTGGCGCTTTGGCAAATCGCCATGAAACCTGGTAAGCCTTTCGCTTATGGCCATGTTCGTCGCGAGACGGCACAGGGCATGGCGCATTTTGTCGGGTTGCCCGGAAATCCGGTGTCCAGTTTCGTGACCTTTTTGCTGTTGGTGAAACCCCTGATTTTGGCCTTACAGGGTGCAGAGCAGGTCGCACCCGTGTGTTTGCCGATGACCGCCCATTTTGATGTGCCTAAAGCAGATAAGCGACGCGAGTTTTTACGTGTTCGCCGCAATGTGCAAGGCGGACTTGATCTGTTCCCGAATCAAAGTTCGGGGGTTCTGACCTCGGTGGTTTGGGGCGATGGTGTGGTGGATAACCCGGCGGGGCAGTGCATCGCCAAAGGCGATACGGTCAACTTTTGGCCTTTTGCGGAGTGGTTGTCATGAAAATCCAGGTGCGTTACTTTGCTTCTTTGCGTGAAACCATTGGGCTGTCCAGTGAGGTGGTCGAAACTGCATCCAAAGACGTGGCCGGTTTGCGTCTGGAATTGATTGCACGCGGAGGAGCCCATGCGGAGTGCTTGGCCGCTGGCCGACCTGTGCGAGTGGCGGTGAACCAAGTGATGGCCCAAGATGTCACACGCTTGGTTGGCGACTGTGAAGTGGCATTTTTTCCACCTGTTACAGGAGGTTGATGTCATGTCGTCGCGGATCACGATTCAGACGGAAGACTTTGACGTCTGCCTAGAGCTCAAGGCTCTCAGAGCCCAAGATTTGCGTGTCGGGGCGGTGTGCAGTTTTGTGGGCACAGTGCGGGATACCCGGGCCCTGACCGGGGTGGCACATGACGAAGTGCAGGCCATCGAGCTGGAGCATTACCCCGGCATGACTGAAAAATCGATCGAGGCAATGATCGAAGAAGCGCACCAGCGGTTTGATTTTTACGCTGCGCGCGTGGTGCACCGCGTGGGGCGGCTTTTGCCCGCCGATCAGATTGTGTTGGTGGCCGTGACCTCTGCCCATCGTGGAGAAAGTTTTAAAGCGTGTGAGTTCTTGATGGATTATCTGAAGACACAGGCACCCTTCTGGAAAAAAGAGCAAACACCTCAAGGCGCGCAATGGGTCGATGCCCGTGTCTCGGACGATGCGGCGCTGGCTCGTTGGGGCATTACAGGGCAAAACGCCTGAAAGCTTCAGGTTCAGTGTTTGTAAACCGGCGGTGTCAGGGGTGTTTCAGTCGCCTCTTTGGGGACTTGCTCCGCAGTTGGAGGCACCAGTGCCCAGTCGGCATTGGCCATGCATTGGTGAACCAAATGGATCATGCCATGAACCAATGGCGCTTGTAAATTCAGTTGGCAAGATTGGGTGACTTCGGCGGTTTTCTTGTGAAAAATGATCTGCAGCGCCCCATGTGGCAGAAGACTTAGCTGTGCATCGGTGATCAAAAGAGGCTCATCACCCAAAGGCAGTTGCTGCGGCGCAGCCGAATACGGCGTTGCAAAATCAGCGGTTTGCAAGAAGGCATCCCTTTTGATTTCGGCCAGCATGTGTTGTGTTGAGGCATCTGTGGCGGTCATGCCCGGTTGCGCGGCCTCAAGCCGGACAATGGATTGCTCCATGGCGGGCAGCAGCCGAATGGCCATACGACGTGTCAGCCAAAAACGGAACTCCTGTTCGTCTTGGGTGTTGAGTTTGAGCTGCAGACGATCTTGGCGTTCGTCGTAGCTGACAGACAGCTGGTGAATGTTCATTCCTTGATTTTAGGCAACATGCAAGGGCACTCCAAGCCTTGAAAATAAGCCATACCTCCCAAGATAGTGTTGATTGGAGAATATTCATGCGCCTTGACAAATTGACCACCAAATTTCACGAAGCTTTGTCCGATGCCCAATCGCTGGCCCTGGAGCGTGACCACGCATATATTGAGCCAGCCCATGTGTTGGTGGCCATGCTCAAGCAGGATGAGGGGCCCAAAGCTTTGCTTTTGCGTGCCAGCGTCAATGTACAAGGTTTGCTCTTGGCGGCGGAAGCTGCGGTTGGTCGCTTGCCACAAGTCACTGGCCAAGAGCAGGTACAAGTGGGGCCTGATCTGGCTAAACTGCTTCAAGCGGCTGAAAAAGAATCGATCAAGCGCGGTGACACGTTCATTGCCAGTGAGCTCTTTTTACTGGCAGTCGCAGATCACAAGGGCGACGCTGGTCGCATGGCGAAAGAACATGGTCTGAGTCGCAAGAGCCTGGAGTCTGCCATTGACGCTGTGCGAGGTGGCCAGACAGTGGGTAATGCCGATGCGGAAGGCCAACGCGAAGCCCTTAAAAAATATTGCATCGACCTGACCGAGCGCGCACGGATTGGCAAACTCGATCCTGTGATAGGTCGTGACGACGAAATTCGCCGGGCAATTCAGGTTTTGCAGCGCCGCACCAAAAACAACCCGGTGTTGATCGGTGAGCCTGGCGTGGGCAAGACCGCGATTGTGGAAGGTTTGGCCCAGCGCATCGTGGCTGGCGAGGTGCCTGATTCGCTCAAGGGCAAGCGCG
>CAYRBW010000099.1:0-8278 GCA_964422575.1 uncultured Limnohabitans sp. | reverse complement strand
ACCAGCACAGGTTTGCCCGCCTAATCCACACCATGCACAGCAAAAACGTTCTTTGGCCTTGCCGTAGAAAACGGAATTTAAAGTACGTTAAGCTGATCGGATCATAAAAATAGGGAGTCAGAGTGCCTGCTCGCGATGAACTGGCCGCATTACGAGCCGAAAATACCCGCCTGATCAGCCTTCTCGAAGCACATGGGATTGAGTGGCATCAGCCGCAAACGGACGTCCCAGCGCTAATAGCACATGCCCCAGAATCGTCCCGGCTTTCCACCGCTGAGAAGGTCGCGCTATTTCGTCGCCTGTTTCGCGGGCGAACCGATGTGTATCCGTTCCGCTGGCAAAGCCAGACTTCAGGAAAGTCTGGCTACTCGCCGGCCTGCGCGAACGAATGGCGAGCGGGTGTGTGCGAGAAGCCACGCATCAAATGTGGGGACTGTAGCCATCGCCTGCTGATACCGCTATCAGATACCGTGATTTACAACCACTTGGCAGGCGAGCAAACGGTCGGGGTGTACCCGCTTCTGGAAGGCGACAGCTGTTACTTTCTCGCAGTCGACTTTGACGAGGCGGATTGGCGAGATGATGCTCGGGCGTTCATGCAGTCCTGCCACGCGCTTGGTGTGCCAGCGGCATTGGAGATTTCGCGCTCTGGACAAGGTGCCCATGCGTGGGTGTTTTTTGGCGACCGCGTTTCGGCCCGTGATGCGCGGCGTCTCGGCACCGCCATCATCAGCCATACGTGCTCGCGCACACGGCAACTGAAACTGGAATCCTACGACCGGCTTTTCCCGAACCAAGACACCATGCCCAAAGGCGGATTCGGTAACTTGATCGCTTTGCCATTGCAGAAGGGGCCAAGGGAACTTGGTTTCAGCGTCTTCGTCGATGCTGACTTGCGCCCATACGTTGATCAATGGGCGTTTTTGGCGTCCATCCTGCCGATGGACGCACATGACATCGAGCCGACGATCCTGCAAGCCACGGGCGGCATTCATCCATTGGATGTCACTTTCATTGACGATGAAGATTTGGCCACACCCTGGAAGCAAACGACCTCACGCACCAAGAAGCTGGCCGCCCCAATGCCTAGGTCGCTGACCGTTACGCTGGCTAATTTGATTTATTTTGAGAAGGCTCAGTTGCCGCAAGCCTTGGCCAATCGCTTGATCCGTCTAGCCGCATTCCAGAATCCCGAGTTTTACAAGGCCCAGGCGATGCGAATGTCTGTGTGGGATAAGCCACGCGTCATCGGATGCGCCGAAAGCTACCCCCAGCACATTGCGCTGCCGCGCGGATGTTTGGATGCGGCACTATCCTTGCTTCGAGACAACGGTATTGTCTGTGACCTGAGGGATGACCGTTTCGGAGGTGAAGCCCTGGCGGTGGACTTCGTTGGCAGTCTTCGCCTTGATCAGGAAGCTGCCATCGCTGGGATGTTGCCCCACGATGTCGGGGTGCTGTGTGCGCCGACCGCATTCGGCAAGACAGTCACAGCTGCCGCGATGATCGCTCGCCGTGGCGTCAGCACCCTGGTTTTGGTGCATCGCACGGAATTGCTCAAACAATGGCAGGAACGTTTGCAGGCTTTTCTGGGTGTCGGCAAGGGGATGATTGGCACCATTGGTGGTGGAAAAGCAAAGCCCACAGGCAAAATTGACATTGCCGTGATGCAGTCCTTGTCCCGTCAAGGCGAGGTCAATCCTTTGGTCGAAAACTACGGGCAAGTCATTGTCGACGAGTGTCACCATGTCGGAGCGTTTTCCTTTGACGCCATCTTGAGGCGCACCAAGGCGAAATACGTCCTAGGCCTGACTGCCACGCCGATCCGCCGTGACGGGCAGCAGCCGATCATTTTCATGCAGTGTGGGCCAATTCGCTACACTGCGGCGAAGCCGACCAGTGCCCCACACGACCTGCTGGTGGTGCCTTGTTCACAACATGGGCGATTAGATGTTTCGGCCAACGCTGGCATTCAGGATATCTTTCGGCATCTGGCCAACGATATGGATCGCACAGCCGCGATTGCTGCCGAGGTCCGTGATGCCGTCACCCGGGGTCGCAAGGTGTTGGTCCTGACAGAGCGCACAGAGCACCTTGATGCCATCAAGGTAGCGCTTGCCGACCTCCAGCCGCCACCGTTCGTCTTGCACGGACGAATGTCCAGGAAGCAGCGTTCTGCTCTGGTGGCAGATCTGGATGCGCTGCCGGCTAACGCACCGCGCGTTCTACTTTCCACCGGAAAGCTGGTTGGCGAAGGTTTTGACCACCCCCCGCTGGACACACTGGTCTTGGCTATGCCTGTTTCATGGAAAGGCACGCTGCAGCAGTATGCAGGGCGTTTGCACCGTGAACACGCAGGAAAGACCGACGTGCGGATCATCGATTTTGTGGACACTGGCCACCCGGCGCTGCTGCGGATGTGGGATAAACGGCAAATTGGGTATCGGGCGATGGGTTATCGACTTCAGTTAGCCGATCAATAGGAGCAGAATCCGAATTTTTGCCCCATGCATATAAGATAACTCAAATTATCTTAGGTTAAAATTTTGGTGTCAAAACAGCCCTTCGCCGCCAATTTCATGACCAAATCTCGCAGTCTGAGCGTCCAAGGTACTCCCGTGGGCTTCATCACCCGCCATCAGCAGGACTACATCTCACTGACCGACATGGTCAAACGCTTCGGCGATGAAAGCGTGCTTTACGGCTGGCTGCGCAACCGCAATACCGTCGAATTTCTGGGCGTGTGGGAGCTGATCAACAACCCGGCCTTTAAACCTCTCGAATTCGAGAGGTTTAAATCCCAGGCGGGCCTCAACAGCTTTTCGCTGTCGCCCTCCAAGTGGGTGGAGGCCACCGGCGCGATTGGCCTGTTTGCGAAGGCTGGCCGGGGTGGTGGCACATACGCGCACCGTGACATTGCCTTTGAATTTGGGTCTTGGCTCAGCCCAGAGTTCAAGCTGTACCTGATCACGGAGTTTCAACGACTCAAGGACGAAGAGGCCCGCACAAGCTCTCTGGAGTGGAATTTCCAGCGGACCTTGGCCAAGGTCAACTACCGTATTCACACCGACGCCATCAAAGAGCACCTGGTTCCTCGTCAGTTGACCAAAGCTCAAACCGCCACACTCTATGCCAGTGAAGCCGATTTGCTGAATGTGGCTTTGTTTGGCATGACGGCCGCTGAGTGGCGAGGGGCCAACCCCAGCGCAGTGGGCAATATGCGGGATGCCGCCACTCTGGAGCAGTTGGTGGTGCTGTCGAACATGGAGAGCATCAATGCGGTGCTGATTTACCAGGGCATCGATGCGCCCGAGCGTCTGCGTCAGCTCAATGCGATTGCCATTACCCAAATGCGCTCGCTCATTGGGCTGGCAGCTGTCAAGCAGTTGGGGCACTCCCGCCAGTCGTGATGACGAACAAGCCCGCTTACGTCAGCCGTCTGGGATTGCACCACTTTGCCTACCTGCGAGCGGTGGCTGAAGGCCTGCCCATTGTGGACGCAGCCAAACGCTATTTGGGTGTTGAGCATGGGCACCAAGCCAAAGTGGCTCACTTGGAGACTCGGGATGCGGTACGTGCGGTGGCCCGTCGCCGCGGCTTGAGTGCGTGGCGTTTGATCGGGATCGCTCTTGATATGCACATATTGCATGACGGGACACCCAGCCTGCAGGAGTTCATTGAATCCCGCGATCTAGACGACTGGTCAGAGGCCGATGTGCTGCAGATGTACCAGGAAATCTACCCAGCCAGTGGCAAGCAGCTTCACCGTCAACGCGTGCGCACACGTTTGCGCGAACGTCTGTTGGAGACACTGCATGAACTCGAAGCCTTAGCGGCAGAGCAACCGCAGCCAGTCGACGCGATTTCTGGGTGGTTTGACGCCATGACCGCAGCCAAGTTGCTGAGTGCGGACATGGTGATTCTGGCGCAGCTGCAAGAACGCATAGCCATTGGGGGGCGTTGGTGGCGAGATCTGCCCGGTATTGGGCGCACAAAAGCCCAGCGCATCGAATCTCACCTGACCATGCTGTTGTCTGAGCAGCCACAGCCTAAGCCTCGGGTTGTGTTTTCATTGTCCAAAAGGGTGCAAAGCCCATGCACACCGTCAGATCTATTGGTGCCCATGGATTTGGCCTTGTCTGCACAACCGATGGGGGATGACAAACAGGCCATTGAAGCTTGGGTCGCAGCCAAGGCGGGTTCCACGGCCACGGTTAAGGCTTACACGCGGGAGGCCATGCGCCTTTTGTTGTGGCTGAGCCATGAGCGCGGCGACACCACATTTGGGGAAATGACACTGCTCGATTGCCGTAATTACATGGCGTTTTTGCAGCACATTCCTGCGCACTGGATGTCTCGTGCGCGTGCACAGCCTGGCTCACCTGGATGGGCACCATTTCGCGGGTCACTGAGCACTCGCAGTGTGCGTCAAGCCATCACCATTGTGGTGTCGATGTTTCACTGGCTCCAAGCCAGCGGCTACATTGCACAAAACCCATGGCTTCTTGTCAACCAGAAAATAGGCGATGACCGTCAAGAGCGTGTGCTGCAATCCAAGGCACTCAGCGAGGTGGCCACACGTGAGGTGATCGCGTTCTGTCAAAACAAACTGCCCGAGCCAGCAGCTCAACGCATGCTGTTCATCGTGCAGTTTGTCACCAGTGTCGGGCTGCGCAGCGCAGAACTCTTGAGCGCCAAATTAGCCGACGTTCAGCATGAAGAAGAGGGTTGGGTCATGCAAGTACATGGCAAAGGCTCCAAGAACCGCATCGTGGCGCTGCCGCCTGCGGCGCTGCAGGCCCTCAACACATACTTGCAGGCCCGCAGCTTGGGGGACATCACCTGCGCGCCCCCTCAAGCCCCAGTGCTGGCCAGCCTCCACGACCCCTCGCAAGGTGTGGGCTACCAGGCGCTGTACCAGCACGTCAAATCCTGGCTGGGTAAGGCCATTGATGTGGCCGATTTACCAACTTCCGAACGGATGCGATTGCGCCAGGCATCAACCCATTGGCTCCGTCACACCTTTGGCACCCGAGCCATTGCCAAGGAAGTGCCGTTGGACGTGATTCAAGCCCAGATGGGCCATGCCAGCATCCAGACCACCACCGCCATCTATGGTCGTGCGCCAATGCGCCGACGCATTGATGAAATGGATCGGGCGTTTGGATAAACATCGCAAGCAGACCATCCCTAGAACTTATGCCCCGCCGCTCCATATTGTCGTTTACCGAGCGTCAAAGCCTGATAGCGGTTCCCGATGATCACCAGGAGTTGATTCGCCTGTATTCCCTGAGCGACGCCGATCTGACGCTGGTCAAGCAGCATCGTGGTGCGCAAAATCGATTGGGCTTTGCGGTTTTGCTGTGCTACATGCGCTACCCCGGCATATTGCTGGGCGTTGATGCCGAACCGTCAGCCCATTTACTGACGCTGATAGCGAATGAGCTGAAGGTCTCACCTGAGGTCTGGAATGATTACGGACGCCAGCGTGCTGAGACAAGGCGTGAACATCTTTTGGAACTCCAAGCTGCGTATGGATTTCAGTCGTTCACCACGCTGCGCCACTATCGGGCCGCAGTCCACGGCCTGAGCGAACTGGCCTTGCAAACCGACAAAGGCATTGTGCTGGGCCATGCATTGGCTGATTCTCTGCGCAGCCAAGGCATTTTGCTGCCCACCGTTGATGTCATGGAGCGCATTTGTGCCGAAGCTATCACCCGTGCGAACAAATACATCCATGCGGCACTGTCAGACCCGCTGACTCGCGTTCACCGCCAGCGCCTTGATGAATTACTCGCCCAGAAGGAAGGAGGCAAGACCACCCAACTGGCCTGGTTGCGGCAGTCTCCCAAAAAGCCGAATTCGCGCCACATGCTGGAACACATCGAGCGACTGAGGGCATGGCAAGCCCTGGACTTGCCCGCTGGAATCGGTCAGGCCGCGCATCAAAACCGACTGCTCAAGATCGCCCGAGAGGGTGGACAAATGCGGGCCTTTGACCTGGCCAAGTTCGAGCCACAGCGGCGCTATGCCACCCTGGTGGCACTCGCCATTGAAGGCATGGCCACGGTCATTGATGAAATCATCGACCTGCACGACCGCATCATTGGCAAGCTGTTCAATGCCGCTAAGCACAAGCATGCAGAGCAGTTCCAGGCGTCCGGCAAGGCCATCAATGACAAAGTGCGTCTGTATGGCCGAATCGGCTTGGCGCTGATTGAGGCCAAAAAATCCGGCGCTGACCCGTTTGCCGCCATTGAATCCGTGCTGCCATGGGAAGACTTCACAGAAAGCGTCAGCGAGGCGCAGGTGCTGGCCCAGCCCGCGAGCTTTGATTTCCTTCACCGCATGGGCGATAGCTATGCCACCTTGAGGCGGTATGCGCCGGAGTTCCTGGACGTTCTCAAACTGCGGGCCGCGCCCGCAGCCAAAGATGTGTTGGACGCCATCGAGGCCTTGCGGGCAATGAACACCACCAACGCCAAACAGGTGCCTACGGACGCACCCAGCAAATTCATCACGCCGCGTTGGGCGAGACTGGTCAAAACGGAGACTGGTGGTTTCGATCGGCGCTTTTACGAGCTGTGCGCCCTGTCCGAGCTGAAGAACAAGCTGCGATCTGGCGATGTGTGGGTGCAAGGCTCCCGCCAGTTCAAGGATTTCGATGAATACCTGGTGCCGTCTGAGAAGTTCACCACCATGCAACTGGCCAATGCACTGCCGCTGGCCGTTCCAACCGATTGCGATCAGTATCTGAAAGAGCGATTGACGCTGCTGGAGTCACAGTTGGCTCAAGCCAACCTCTTGGCGTTGGCTGACGAACTGCCAGACGCCATCATCACCACAGCCTCGGGCCTAAAAATCACCCCCTTGGATGCGGCAGTGCCCGATGAGGCCCAGTCGTTGATTGATCGATCAGCGGCCTTGCTGCCGCACGTCAAGATTACCGAGCTGCTGATGGAGGTAGATGGGTGGACGGGCTTTACCAACCACTTCACACACTTGAAAACTGGCGACCTGGCCAAGGACAAAACCCTGTTGATGACCGCGCTCTTGGCTGACGGCATCAATCTGGGATTGTCCAAGATGGCCGAATCATGCCCCGGTGCCACGTATACCAAGCTGGCTTGGCTGCAAGCCTGGCACATCCGAGACGAAACCTACAACGCGGCCCTGGCCAACCTGGTGAATGCACAGTTTCGGCAACCGTTCGCCGAACATTGGGGCGACGGAACCACCTCATCGTCGGACGGCCAGAACTTCCGCACCGGCAGCAAGGCGCAAAGCACCGGGCACGTCAACCCGAAATACGGCTCCGAACCTGGGCGCACTTTCTACACCCACATCTCTGACCAATACGCGCCATTCAGCACCAAAGTGGTCAATGTCGGGGTGCGAGATTCGACCTATGTGCTTGATGGCTTGCTGTACCACGAGTCGGATTTGCGGATCGAGGAGCACTACACCGACACAGCAGGCTTCACTGATCACGTCTTTGGCTTGATGCCATTCGTTGGTTTCCGCTTTGCGCCACGCATCCGTGACCTGGGCGAGACCAAGCTGTTTGTGCCGCCTGGGGACGTCGTTTATGACGGGCTCAAACCGATGCTCAGCAGTGATCGGTTGAAGATCAAGCAAATTCGTACCCACTGGGATGAGATCCTGCGACTGGCTACGTCCATCAAGCAGGGCACGGTGACAGCCTCGCTGATGCTGCGAAAACTGGGCAGCTACCCACGCCAGAATGGTTTGGCCGTCGCGTTGCGCGAACTGGGGCGCATTGAGCGGACGTTGTTCATTCTGGACTGGCTGCAAAGTGTAGAACTGCGCCGTCGGGTCAATGCTGGCCTCAACAAGGGCGAGGCGCGTAACGCGCTGGCCAGGGCCGTATTCTTCAACCGTCTGGGCGAAATTCGCGACCGCAGTTTTGAGCAGCAGCGTTACCGGGCCAGTGGCCTCAACTTGGTGACGGCGGCTATTGTGTTGTGGAATACGGTCTACCTGGAGCGGACCACCGCTGCATTGAAGGGGCACGGGCAACCGGTGGACGCCGAACTGCTGCAATACCTGTCACCTTTGGGCTGGGAACACATCAACCTGACGGGCGATTACGTCTGGCGCAGCAGTGCCAAGGTCGGGGCGGGCAAATTCAGGCCGCTGCGCCCACTTCCTGGGGCATCCTCGGCTTAACGTACTTTAAATTCCGTTTTCTACAGCTTCCCCTCTTTGCCAGATCCATTTCAGCTGTTACTATAGTCATAAAATTCCCAATTCTGCA
>CAYRBW010000098.1:0-8291 GCA_964422575.1 uncultured Limnohabitans sp. | reverse complement strand
GCGAATAGCGAATGGACTCAGGTGGTTAGCGCTTGCGCCCTTGCCCAATCGACTGCGTCGGCTGCATCAGTCTCTGTGATGCCCAGTTCGACCAGTTTTGCACGGACCGCGTTAGCCGCCACAAAGCGTACAGGCGTCAAAACGATCTGCCCGCCTTTGGCTTGGACATCAAAGTAGTCGGTCGGCTCCACGGCTTGCATCAGGTTCTTGGGCAGCGTGATCTGGTTTTTGGTATTGAGTTTGGTCAGCATGGGGCATCTCCTGGGCTCATTGAAAATTCATGGTTCGCGTTTGACAACCGAGCAATACGCCTGATCTGGCCGATTGGGCACACTTGGGCCTTGAGTCGTGCCATCCCTGCAAATGACAGGAGTTCGGGTCTCAAATGACGGGAGTCCCCCGTCAAATGATGGGAGTTCCGGATCAAATGATGGGAGTCCCTCTCCAAATGACGGGAGTCGAAAGCCACAGAACCGGGTTTATGCCGCCTGAGCAAAGCGCAGCAAGGCTTCTTCGTCATTGGACGCAGCAAACACTGCGCCCATGTTGGCGAGATCGCGGCGAACTTCCTCAAACGCGCCAAAACGGTCAGTCTCCGCAGGGGGTTGCGTTACGGCCAAAAGCATGGACTTGGGCATGGCGTTCACTCGCTCCAAATGACGCAAGCGACCCAGCCATTGGTTGCCATGGTCCAGTATGCGCAGGGGGTCTTCATAGGCCAAGTGCATGGGCTTGATCACACGCAAGGCCTTGCCATCCACATCCAGTTCGGCAAACGGCACCTTGAATTGCAGGCCATCCACACCGAGTTTGGCGCTTTGGAACCGGTCACCCAAGCCCTCACGCCGCAGCACGCCGCGAACCGCCTTCTCAATCAATTTTTCCTGGTATTCGGGCGTTGCAAAGTCATGATCAACATAGTGATCGAACAGCTCTTGCAACTTGGCCTGGGGAGACTCCGTCATCACGGCACGCACGGCAGAGAACCGAAACAAGGCCTCGCGTGGGCGCACCAAATCATCAAATATCCACTGCTCTGACCCGTTGGCCGCCATGTCACGGGTGCGGGCCAATTCTTCGGCAAAGGCTGCTACGCCCTGAGCAAAGACACGCCGATCCAGCTTGTCAAAAAAACCACTCAAACGACGCCACTTGTTGGACAACTGAAAGTCGAAATAGCGTGCCGTAGGCGCATGGATCACGATGCCCACGTTGGCGAACTCCTCCGTTTCTGCGTAGGGCAGAAAGCGAATAATGGAATAACGAGCGACGTGTTTCATTGAAAACCTCTCTCAAGCCGGGCACGAAGCGACAACCGGCGCTTGATTGCGTCAAAGTCTACCTGAACCGGCAAAGTCCGCGCCTCGCCATCTAGCCACAGCCATTCAGGCGGTATGGCTTGCACCGCAGCGTCAAAGCAGGACAGCCCAGCCTCCAGCCGTTCCGATATCTCTGCACGGCAAACCAAATCATCAAACAAGGCGGCCGCCTCTTGGCGGAACACATGCGTTGCAAAGAACGATGCTTCATCAAAATCAGCATCGAACGCCAAATTGTGGTCTATCACCAGCAACTTGCTTTGTGCCGCATTCCAAAGCAAATTGGGATTGCCGCCATGGGCTGACAGCGAACGATCTGCGTTTTCCACCCACCAGTCAAACGCCAACAACATGCGCCGCTGTTCAACATCAACGCGCTTGAGTTGCGTCACGGCGAACTCCTGCACCCCAGACTGTTGCAAAGAGCCAAACACAGCGCCATGCCCCAAAGCGGCAACTTCTGGACCCAGCGCAGTCACCAGCTCAGGGGGCACCTGCAACAACGTGAAAGCAGGTATGGGCAAGCCCAGCTGCTGCGCCAGATGCGCACAAATCCACTCAGCGATCAGGCCCCGCTGCGTGGTCTCCCGACCTTTAGCAACGTACAACACCTCATCTTCGGCACATACCAAAAAAGGCCGCGTCATGCCTTGCTCCAGGCGACGGATGATTTCGGTGACTTGCAAGGTGGTCATCAGGAGTGCCCTATTTCGTCAGCAAACAAGCAGCGGTGGTCGGACTTCAGTCCTTTGCCCCATGGAAACAAAACACATCGCCCGCGTCCAAAAATCCTTTTGGGCGGTGCCGCTGTAGTGCGAGGCCAGGCGCGGCTTGATCGGATCGCCCTCGCCATCTTCACGCGGACCCAGCAGCAGGTACACGCCGGTTTGCTGCAGCTCGGGCCGTTCGGCCACACTGGGCTGCGCCCAGGCTGCACGCGGAAACACCAGCGCACGGCCCACCCAGTTGGACCGCTCGACGATGCGCAGGCCATCGGGGTCGCCGTCGGCGACGAAGATGCGGAGAGAGAAAGGGGTCATCAGCCGAGCAATCTGAAATTGAGTTTAAGCAGGCAAACCATTGATTTAAAAAAGATTTTTTAGGCAGAAGCGATTGAGTTCCGGTTTGCGTTTAAGCACTTTTTGAAGTTTGCGTATAACAGTTCAAAGCTTTGTTTGGTCTTTGTTCAACAAGGCGTTAATCGCGTCAATCAAACAAAGCCTAACCCATTGAATTTAAAGAATTTTTCAGAAACTCAATTTCCAAATCCTTTGCTAAATATGTCTCATCATTGCTCTTGTGCTGACAACAAAACCCAGCGCGAGACCTGGCGTGTCCCGACGTTCTGAATACGTTTACCCGACAAAGACGTCAGCAGATTGTGGATCTTGGCGGCCTTTTGCTCGGTGCTCAAAACTTCTGGCAACTTGTCCAGTAGCAATTTGTCAATGTCTTCTCGCGAAACTGGCTGGTGCTCACGGACCAGGTCCACGATCAAGTCACGGTAATAGCGGTTGTCCAAGCCACGGTTGCGAATGTGCTGCGCCTTGTCACCCGTCGCAGCCGCTACACTGCCTGCCACCAGAAGATTGGGGTAACGCCCCTCCACCAGTTTGGCAGCCTTCAGGCGCTTGGCCTCGTCGGCACCGATACGTTGGCCCTTTTGCACCTTGTCCAGCAGCATGATGGTGCCCAGGTCCAGTTCGCCCTGCGCCATCAGCAACCGCGTGTAGCGCACATCCAAGATGCGCCCCCGCAATGTGACCATCACACGCTCAGGCTGCGAAAGGTCGTAATCCGGCAACGGAAAGAACCGCCGCCGCTGCGTCTGGAACATGCGCTTGATACCGCCGCCTTGCGTATCGATCATGTTCAAGCCCACCATGGCTTCAGCCAGAAACGGGTTGCGATAAATCTCCAGGGGAGCATCCTGATCAATCACCACCTCGACCCTGCCTGGCAAAAAGCCGCCCACATTGGTCAGCAACAAAGCATGCGGGGTCTCCACCACCTGCACACGACCGCGCAAGCCATAGTCCTGGTGAGCAATGCAGTTGTGCAAGGCCTCCCGAATCACCCATGGGTCGTACTGCGTCAACTCCACCGGAAACAAGGTGCCATCGGGTAACTCACGTACCGTCAGATTGCGAATGCGGGCCAGCACCTTGTTCACGTTCAACAGCAACGGCGGCCCAAAGTGTTCGTAGTCCAGCTCTTCATTGCGCTCGTTCTTCAAAATCCAGCTGATGCGGGCCACAGCTGGCGCCAGCAGCGTGGCAGATTCCTCACGCCCGAGCAGCAACAAGGCGGCATTCGTGACGGAACCGCGCACCGTCAACTTGGCCTTGTTCAAAAACGTGGCGTCATCCCATTCAGCAAGTTCGGCCAAACGCTCCGGCCTGGTTTTGTTTTTCTCGGCAAATTGACGCCGTGCCTCGGCGATGGCCAGCGGATCAAGGTCGGCCAGCGTCGCTTGCTCACGAACTTGAGCACTCCAGTCCACCCGACGTGTCCAAATGGCACGCTCTTTGTCCGGATAGCCCGACAAAGCCGCCTTGCTGGAGCCATTGCGAACATAAGCCTTGCCACGAAACTCCACTGGCCGATCAAACGCGGCATGCACTTCGAACACCACCACACGCTGTCCTTCGTATTGGCCAGTGTGAATTTCAAAACCCAGTTTGGGGCTCAACAACACCGCCAGCCAGATGGGCAGCAACTGATTGCCCTGCCCCATTTCGGCCTGAGGGTCAAAACGGGTGCCAACCACTGCGTGCGAACCGTCTTCAATGCCAAACACCAGATAACCACGGGGCTTGCCCAGCAAGCAGGCCGAATTGGCCAATGCAGACAGGTATTCGCCAATGGCCTGCGCATCGTAGCGATTGGCCTTGAATTCCAGCCATTCCGATTCACGCGGCTCGGCACGCAGACGGTCAAGCAGAGCAGACAAGTCAGCAGCATTCATAAATGTCACCCTGTTGAAAAGCAGAAGTGGCCAAGCGCGGCTTGATCGGGTCGCCCTCGCCGTCTTCACGCGGGCCCAGCAGCAGGTACACGCCGGTTTGCTGCAACTCGGGCCGATCGGCCACGCTGGGCTGCGCCCAAGCCGCACGCGGAAACACCAACGCACGGCCCACCCAGTTGGACCGCTCGACGATGCGCAGGCCATCGGGGTCGCCGTCGGCGACGAAGATGCGCAGGCCATCGGGGTCGCCGTCGGCGACGAAGATGCGGAGGGAGAAGGGGATTGTCATATGTGCATCACTCTTTCACCTCTGGTGAATAAGACCCGTCAGGCGGAATATTCGCAAGAAGCTCAATATTTGCGACTCCAAACGGAATGAGCACAGATGGCACTGTTTGGGCTGCCGGCTCAAGATGGGTAAGTTGATCATCAAAAAATATGTGCGGCTTAAATACCTCGAGAACTCGACGCTTTTCGATACCACCCATCAAAAAAAGCTCTGCGGCATCCATACCCCAAGAATTAAGCGTGGTAACCAGTCGCTCATTTGATGGCGCATTTCTCGCAGTCACAATCGCAAGCCGAAGCGCTCGTTTGTAACCAGGACTGCTCGCCTCTCTTTGTTCCTCCAACTTCTGGAAAAAACCGATCTTTGTGAAAAGTGCCTTCAGTGGACCAGGCTCATGTGGTTCATCTACCTTGTCTTTTTCATGTTGATGAAACAGATCGAGATTTTTGTGCTCTTGGTAAACCTGCTCAGATTGGTCATCCGCCAAAACCCCGTCAAAGTCGAAGGCGATCCGCAGTTCGTGATCATTTTCATCATCCACAGCAGATGTCGGCATGATTAAGCCTGCAGGCAATCCGGCTCTGACCGCATTCACAACATCAGGTGGATGAGCACTCAAAAAAATAGAAGCATTGAAAGCCTCAATGTATTGGTAAGGACTTTGACCTGACAAAAAAGCGCCTCGCGAAATATCCAGCCCATAGTGTTTACATGATCGGAAAAAGCGTTGACCGATGTCTGCGCTGCTTCGCGACAAAACCACAACCTCAATCGGTATCTGCTTAGGATAAAGCTCATTTAACCGAAGTAATCGACTGACAAACGGAAAAGCCACCCCTTTAGCCAGAGGAACATCAAGACGAGCCATCTGATATTGCCGATAGGCCTCAGTTCCTTTATTGTCGAATATGGCATTCGCTTCTTCCAAATCAAAGACAGCTCGACTCGAAACAGCGACAACCAATTTTTTCTCAATTGGATATGCCATTTGCCCCCCCAGAAAAGCACTTAGCAAATGTTGCCTGTCTCAGCGCCTGTGCGCGTTGGAGATTGGCATCGACATCACCCTCAACTTCATCAACAACAGATAGCAATCGCTCAATTTCTTGCGCCATCCGCAATTGCTCCGCACGCGGTGGTACAGGAACAGGAAACTCACTAAGTTTTCCAAGGTTGATCGACGCAAGGTTAGTGGTTTGTTTTCCAACGCGTAAGAAATAGTCTTTGCCAAACGTATTACCCCACCAAGAGACAAGCTTTGGTGACATCGCGCCAAGGTACATGCGTGCACGGAAAACATGATTCTGGTGAATGCAATCACTAAGTTGCTCTTCCCATATCCAGCCGCGCCCTAACTTGTCACGATCACCGCCCTCATTGAACAAGACATCACCATGCTTTAGGCGCAACCCTTCAATGTCTGCTGGGGACGCCTTGATCTGTTTGACTTCGGTAAGGTCAATGAAGCCGCGCTGGACGTTGGCCACGCGCAAATACGGAACTAAACGTGACGATGGATCAACGCGTTTGCTATCTACGGTGATACCGCCTTTCAAAGCTGCCAAGCTATCAAGCCTTGCCCACGTCCAGCCCTCAGGCAGTGGCGGCAACCCCCCAATCTCAGGCAAGAGCGGCTCTTTGTACTTTCCCTTACCAGCCCACTTCGCCCGCCGCTCCTCAAGAATCCGCTGTAAAAGCTGTTCGCCTGTTTCGTAGTTGCGGCCTTCGCGTTGGGCGATGCTGGCTTCGGTTTCAACGAGGCGGCCTTCGACGGTGGCTTTGAGGACGGAGGCTTTGTAGCGTTTGAGGTTAGCTTTAACGCGCTGGAGGTTGGCGACGGCTTCGTCGAGGCGGGAGAACTGTTTTTCTATTTCGGCGACAGCCTCTCTCTGTACATCGATTGTCGGAACTGGAACCAAGAACTCCCGCAAGATTGATTGACTGATGTTTGGCTGAGCACCACCTACAGCCTGATCAATCAAGTAGCTACGTTTGAACCTTAGAAACCAAAAGAGAAATTTCGAATCAAGTTCAGGAGGCGGAAAAATTGCGCAGACCGCTTGATTGGTAGCAGCAGGTTTGGCCAAAACGCCTAGCTTTCCGACTGTGGCTCCGTACATGGCAATAAGTAACGTGCCCTGAGGAAACAACTTTGCGCTTGAATTCGCTACCGCCTCCTCGGTAATGAACTCGCTCACCTCGGAAACAAGTCCATCCGTTAATTCGCCCGACTTGACCCAAGGTATGTCACCTTGAAAGTAATCAGCTCTTTTGCGGCTTGGCGTTCCACCACTGGTGGTTCGACATACATCCCCAAGCGGGAACGATGGCCATGCAGTCATCTCATTACTCACGCCACCAACTCCCGATTCAATTCTTCAATCACCTGCCCCAGCTCCGCGCCAAACAGCTGGTGCACCTTGCCCAAGCCGCCTTCGCTGTTGAAGGGGGCGTATTCAAAGTCGTCGGGCTCAATGCCCAGATTCGCGGCGATGTGGTCTCGGATCATTTCTAGCCAGTGCAGTTGTTCTGCGGTAAAGGTGTGGCCTTTGGCCGCTTGTTGCTGGGCCAGCCAGGCTTTGTAGTTGCTTTGCACCCGCTCAGGATACGGCACGAGTTCGTTGTCTTGTTGCATGGCAAAGCGCACCAGACTGACCAGATCGGTCAGCAGGCGGCGTTGGCTGGCGCCTTTCACTTTGGTTTTGTTCAGCGCGGCATAGGCTTGCCACAGCTGGCCCTCGTCAATCAAATGCGGCGGCGCGTGCAGCGCATCGGCCAGCGCTTTCACGTCGGTGTATTTCAGCGGGGCGCGGCTGGGGCGGTTGTACAAAATTTGCAGCGCCGTGATTTCGTCTTTGTGCTGGGCGATGAACGCTTCAAAGCTTTGCACCAAGCCTTTGGCGCGTTCACTGGCGGCTTCGCTGAAGCCCGCGTGCGTCAGCGTGTCTTGTGTGACGATGTCCACCACCAAGTCGGCCTTTTGGCGCAGCTGCAAGATCAACTGGCGCAGCGCGGGGTTGGCAAAGGGTTTGGCGGCTTCCACCAGCTTGGCCTGTGCCTCGCCGGGGGCGGTGTCTTCATCCACATTCAGCGCCTGCACAATGCCGCTGGCCAGGTCGCGCAGGCTTTTGCCGCCGCTGGCCTCCAGCACTTTGGCGTGGTCGGCAGGGCTCAGGTCTTTGTCCAACCGGGCCAAGCGGGCGGCCACGCTGCTCAACACTTCGTCCTCCACATTGCCCAAGCTCACGGCTTGCAGCAGTTTGTCCAGGGGCACGGTTTTCTTCGTGTCCATGGGGCGGCTGTCGGTTTTGTCGCGCTCGCACACGCCCACGGCGTCAACGATCACAAAATGGTCTTTCACCTTGGCGTCGGGCGTCACAGCTTGCAGGTCGGCGCTGTTGCACACGCGCACGCCCCGGCCTTTCATCTGCTCAAAGAAGCTGCGGCTTTTGACCGAGCGCATGAACATCACAATCTCGACCGGCTTGATGTCGGTGCCGGTGGCGATCATGTCCACCGTCACGGCCACACGCGGAAAGTAGCTGTTGCGAAAAGCGCTGATCAAGTCTTCGGGCTTGGTGCCGCTGGTTTTGTAGGTGATCTTTTGGGCGAAGTCGTTGCCCTTGCCAAATTCTTCGCGCAGGATTTCCACGATCTTCTCGGCGTGGTTGTCGTCTTTGGCAAAGATCAGGGTCTTGGGCACTTCGGTGCGGCC
>CAYRBW010000097.1:0-8292 GCA_964422575.1 uncultured Limnohabitans sp. | reverse complement strand
CCTCAAAACCGATGCTGCAGTGCTGGACAAATACAAAGTGGACAAAGGCCAGTTCGACGCCGTGTTCGAGGCCTCAGGCAGTGAAGCAGCTTTGCGTGTGGGCCTGGACACCATCGTCCCGCGCGGTGTGCTGATCACGGTGGGCATGGGTGGCGACATCAGCCTGCCCATGACGCAAATCGTGGCCAAAGAAGTGGACCTGCGCGGCACATTCCGCTTCCACGCCGAATTTGCCACCGCTGTGCGCTTTTTGAACGAAGGCTTGGTCAATGGCAAACCCGTGATCACCGGTATCTTGCCCGTAGAGCGTGCCATCGAGGCCTTTGACTTGGCTGCCGACAAGAGCCAGTCGCTCAAGGTACAGATTTCTTTTCAAAACACCTGAAAATTTCGGTTTTTCAAGCCCTCTCTGAAAGTGCTCACCATGTCTCAAATCGCCCTCGTCACGGGTGCCAGTTCCGGCATCGGCAAAGCTTGCGCCCTGGCCCTCCTCAAAGAAGGCTGGCAAGTGGTCTTGGTCGGTCGCCGCGCTGACGCCCTGGCCACCACAGTGGTCGAAGCCGGTCACAACGCTGGACATGCGCACGCCATCCCGACCGATCTGTCCAAAGAATCTGAAGTCAAAGCCCTGTTCAAACAAATTCGCTCGCGCTTTGGTCGCCTCGACCTGGTGTTCAACAACGCTGGCATTTCCCTGCCCTACACCTTGCCCGGCGACTTGTCGGGCGACGAATGGCGTCGTGCGGTGGACATCAACCTGAACGGTGCGTTTTACACCTTGTCGTATGCCTTCAAACTCATGCAAGAACAAAGCCCACAGGGTGGACGCATCATCAACAACGGATCAATTTCGGCCCATGTGCCACGTCCCGGCTCGATTGCGTACACCGCCACCAAGCACGCCATTTCGGGCCTGACCCGCGCTGCATCACTGGATGGCCGCCCCTACAGCATCGCTGTCGGCCAGATCGACATTGGCAACGTGGCTTCGGACATGACCGAAAAAATGGCGAAAGGGGTGCACCAGGCCGACTTGAGCATCAAGGCCGAGCCGCGCATGGACATGAACGCCGTGGTCGAGACTTTTTTGACCATGGCACGCTTGCCTTTGTCTGCCAACATCTTGTTCGCCACGGTGATGGCGACCAACATGCCTTTCGTAGGTCGGGGTTAAAGCGGTCTTATGCAAAAGATGGACATCGGCCTCGTTGGCCTGGGCGTCATGGGCGAAAACCTGGCGCTCAATCTGGAGCGCAACGGTTTTTCTGTCATTGGATTTGATCTGGATGCCGCCAAGCGCGACAGCTTTGGCCAGCGTACGCAAGGCTTGAACGCCCAGGCTGCGACTTCACTGAAAGTGCTGGTGGCCAGCTTGCAAACGCCGCGTTGTGTGTGGTTGATGGTGCCCGCTGGGGCCGCGGTCGATGCGGTACTGACTCAATTGCGTCCATTACTCAGTGCAGGCGATGTGGTGATGGATGGGGGCAATACGCTCTACACCGACACCCAGCGACGCATGCAATCCCTGGACGGCTCAGGCATTCACTACGTTGGTGCAGGCGTCAGTGGCGGCGAAGAAGGTGCGTTGCGCGGCCCAGCATTGATGCCCGGTGGCACTGCTGCCGCTTGGCCGCGACTGAAACCCATGCTGCAAGCCATGGCCGCCAAAACCGACGATGGCCAGCCTTGTTGCGAGTGGATAGGCCCAGGCGGTTCGGGCCACTTCGTCAAGATGGTGCACAACGGCATCGAGTACGCCGACATGCAAACCATTTGTGAAGCCTATTGGCTGATGCACAACTTGCTGGGCATGAGTCCGGCTCAGATGAGTGCGGTATTCCACGAATGGAACCAGGGTGAACTGGCCAGCTATCTGATGGGCATCACGGCCGACATCTTGGCCCACACCGACCCCGAAACGGGCAGCGCTTTGGTCGACTTGATCTTGGACACGGCCGAACAAAAAGGCACCGGAAAATGGGCCAGTCAGATTGCCTTGGATCTGGGCGTCAGCGCTCCGACCATTGCCAATGCCGTGTTTGCACGCACCGTGAGTGGGTTGCACGCCGAACGGGCACTGGCCGCCAAAGTCTTGCCTGGCCCTGCCCCTCGGGCTCCTGTTGTGCAGGCGACCGTTTTGGGTCACATCAAAAACGCTCTGTTGGCGGCCAAAATTTGCGCCTATGCTCAGGGCTTCAGTCTGCTCAGAGCAGCAGACCGTGAGCACCAATGGCAACTGCCCATGGGCACGGTGGCCTCGGTCTGGCGAGCAGGCTGCATCATCCGTGCACAGTTGCTAGAGGACATTCGTGCCAGTTTTGAACGCACACCCCATCTGGAGAACCTGTTGATGGACAGTCACTTTACCGCGGTGATGACGCGGTGCCACCAAGGCCTGCGTGAAGTGGTGACCATGGGAGCCTTGCACGGCGTGGCCGTTCCCTCGTTCATGAGTTCACTGAGCTACTACGATGCTTACCGCTCGGCCCGCTTGCCCGCCAACTTGCTGCAAGCGCAGCGCGACTATTTTGGTGCCCACACCTACCAGCGTGTGGACCGGCCCGGAAAGTTTCACACGCGCTGGACCGATTGAAAAGCCCGTTCAGCGGCTGATGCGAACAACCGCATCGGCCCGCTTGTGCAAATCGGGCAGCAGCTCCAAGCCCAAACCCGGTTTGTCGTTCAAGCTGATCATGCCATTCTTCACCTGCGGCAACTCGGTCACCAGCTCCTTGTACCAGCCGGTGTAGAAGGCGCGCACACTTTCCTGAATCAGCGCATTGGGCGCGTGCAGCGACAAGTGCGTGGATGCCGCCCAGACTACCGGTCCAGTGCAATCGTGTGGGGCCACAGGCAACTGCCAAGCATCGGCCATGGCGGCAATTTTGCGCGCTTCGGTCAAGCCCCCGCACCAGCTCAAATCGAGCATAGCGACACCCGCCACACCGGTTTGCAAATAATCCTTGAAGCCCCATTTGTAGCTGAGCGTCTCGCTCGCACAGATCAAGGCCTTGCAGTCCACCGCATACTGCTTGAGCAAGTCGAGGCTGTCCATGCGGATCGCGTCTTCGTGCCAGAATGTGTCGAACTCTTGCAAGGCGCGTGAAATCTTTTGCGCCATGGGCAATCGCCACAGACTGTGGAACTCAACCATGATGTCCATCTTGTCACCCACCGCATTGCGGATCTTGCGAAAGGGCTCCAAAGCGGTGTTCAGGTCTTGCGGGCTGATGTACTGGCCATGCGACTTTTCAGCGGCCATGTCGAAGGGCCAAATCTTCATGCCGGTGATGCCCTCGGAGAGCAAGGACTCGGCCACCTCGTCGGCGCGGTGCAAAAACCCTTGCAGGTCTTCATAAGGCCCCGCGTTGTTACCCAAACCCCAATTGCTGCTGGACTGGTTCACATTGCTGCGGATGTATTGGTAACCCGCGCAGGTGTTGTAGACGCGGATTTCGTCGCGGCTTTTGCCACCCAAAGCGGTGTAAACCGGCATGCCAGCGGCTTTGCCAAAAACATCCCACAGGGCAATGTCGACCGCAGAGTTGCCACGCGTCTCGACGCCGGACCCACGCCATCCCAAATAGCCTGTGATGTCGCGCAGTCGCGATTCGATGGCCAGCGGATCCTGGCCCAGCAGTTTGGGTGCCACCCATTCGTGCAAATACGCCTCGACCGCTTGTGCACCCATGAAGGTCTCACCCAGGCCTACCAAACCTTCGTCGGTGTGCAAGCGGACCCAAATGATGTTGGGGAACTCACCCAAGCGGGTGGTTTCAAGTTGTGTGATTTTCATGAGGCAACAACATTTCAAGCAAAAAAGCCCCACAGCACCAGGCTGTGGGGCTCCATGGTTTTACGCGAAGGTCTAACCCAGAACGCAAAAGTGTGGAGACTCAACCGCCCCGGGACTTCTTCAATTCGTCTTGCACCACTTTGATGGCGTCCGCACCAATCGAGTCCTTGTGCTTGTCATAAACCGATGCGACTTTAGCGCGGATGCGGTTTTGCTCGGCAGCACTCACTTCGTTGACCTGCATGCCCTTGGTCTTCAAGCTGCTCAAGGATTTTTCATTCAATGCACGGTTGGCAGCGCGTTGAACTTTTTGGCCCTCGATGGCGGCTTCGCGCAGCACAGCCTGCTCTTGCGGGTTCAACTGGTCCCACAACTTCTTGCTGTACAAGATCAAGAAGGGTGTGTAGGCGTGGCGTGTCACGCTCAGGTACTTTTGCACTTCATTGAACTTGGAAGTTTCAATGGTCACAAAGGGGTTTTCCTGGCCGTCAATGGTTTTGGTTTCCAGGGCAGTGAACACCTCACCAAAAGCCATGGGAACTGCGTTGGTACCCAAGGTCTTGAAGGTGTCCAGGAAGATGTTGTTCTGCATCACGCGAACTTTAACCCCATCAAAATCCTCCAACTTGGTCACAGGACGCTTGCTGTTGGTGAGGTTGCGGAAACCGTTTTCCCAGTAAGCCAGATTCACCAAGCCCACCGCTTCGAGCTTGGCGTTGAAGTATTTGCCCGCAGCACCATCAAGCACGGCATCGGCTTCTTTTTCATTGGCAAACAAAAAAGGCAGATCGAACACACCCAACTCTTTGATGATGCCCACCAGCGGTGAGCTGGAGGTGCACACCATTTCTTGGGTGCCTGCACGCAGAGCCTGTGTGGCAGGCAAGTCACCACCGGCAGCGCCGCCCCAGAAGGCGGTGATCTTCATCTTGCCGCCGGTCTTGGCAGCCAAAACTTCTTGCATTTTTTTGACACCCACGCCCACGGGGTGGTCTTCGTTCACACCGTTGGTGAACTTGATGTTGCGGTCAGCAAACTGCGCCATAGCGCTCGATGCCACCAAAAAAGTACCTGCGATCAGGGTCACCAGATTTCTGCGTTTCAACATGAATGTCTCCTTAATAAAAAAACACAGGGTTACGAACTCAACTCAACATCCACTTCATCGGCACGAGCACGATGGACGGGAATGCAATCAACAAGGCCAGTACGCCCAACTGCGCCCACAAGAATGGCAAGACTCCTTTGAAAGCGGTGTCCATGTTGATCTTGGCCACACCACAGACCACATTGAGCACAGTGCCCACAGGCGGTGTGATCAGACCAATCGCGTTGTTCATGATGAACAACACGCCAAAGTAAACCGGGTCAATACCGGCCTTGACGACCAGGGGCATTAGTACAGGTGTAAGGATCAGCACGGTGGGTGTGAAGTCGAGCGCCGTGCCCACCACCACCACCACCAAAAGCATGAGCACGACCATCAGCAAGGTCTTGTTGCCCATCAAAGGCTCCATCATGCGAGCCACTTCAGCCGGGATGTTGGCCACCGTGATGAGCCAGGCACTGACCATGGCCGCTGCGACCAAAAACATGATGACCGCCGTGGTCTTGCCTGCGGCCAATGTCAGGCCATAGAGCTTCGACCATTGCAATTCGCGGTAAACAAAGGCACCCACCACAAAACTGTAGACCGCAGCGACCACCGCCGCTTCGGTCGGCGTGAACACACCAAATTTCATGCCACCAATGATGAACACCGGCAAACCCAATGCCAAGATCCCTTCGCGAGTCGCTTGCAGTTTCTCTGCCATGTTCATGCGCGGTGCAGGCTTGACGTTCTCGCGCTTGGCCAACCACCACCAAGTCAGCCCGGTGGCCACACCCATCAAAATGCCAGGCACGATGCCGGCCAAAAACAACTTGGTGATTGACACATTGGCCGCTACACCAAAGATGATGAAACCGATGGATGGAGGAATCACCGGCGCGATGATGCCGCCCGAAGCGATCAAACCGGCCGAGCGCCCTACGTTGTAACCGGCCCGCTTCATCATGGGAATCAGCAAGGCCGCCAGTGCCGCCGTGTCAGCCACAGCGGAACCGGACAAAGAGGCCATGATGACGGCCGCCATGACGGCCACATAACCCAGGCCGCCCCTGAAATGACCGACCCAGGCCATGGCCAGATTCACGATTCGCCGACTCAAACCGCCAGCATTCATGAACTCACCGGCCAGCAAGAAAAAAGGTACCGCGAGCAAAGGGAAATTGTCTGCACCATCGACAAAGCGTTGCGCCAGAATCTGGCTGTCGAAGGCGTTGATCATGCCGTTGCTGGCCATATAGGCCATCAGACTCAGGCCACAAACCAACAAGGCATAGGCAATAGGCATGCCCAGAGCCATAGCCCCCAACAAACTGAAAACAAAAACGGAAATGGTCATGCCCGGCTCCTCGTTTCGGGCGTAACATCCGCCAAAATCGCCGCATCCTCGGATTCCACCACCATGACCAAGTCTTCTTCTTTCAAGCGACCGGTCAGCAGCAACGTCAATTGGTTCAGGTTCATCACCGCCATCACGCTGGCTGTGACATACCCGATGCCGTAAATCCAGATCATGGATATGCCTACCACCACCGAAATGTTGGTGACCTGCAAATCGTGCATCTGCCAGGTGCCCCAAAAGAACAACGCATTGCAGCCCAGCATCATCATTTCACTCAAGAAAAAACACAGCTTCTTGCCTCCCAATGGCAAGCGCCGCACCAACGTGTCCACACCCAGGTGACCCTTCTCGCGCATGGCCACCATCGCACCCAAGTACGTCAGCCAAATGAAGCAATAGCGCGACATCTCGTCCGAGATGGAAATGCCCGAGTTAAAACCGTAACGCAATACCACATTGCCAAACACCATGATGACCATGGCCACGAGGCAAGCCACCACCAGAAACTCCAGCAGCTTGAAAAATAGATCAATGATTTTGTGCAACGGATGCCTCTGTCTGAAGTGGGTTCACTTTGTTGATGATTCTGGATTTGGCTTGGGTCTTGATCGGCGTGGCCACACCAGAGACCATGGGCAATTTTTTACGTGAAGACAACACATGATCGATGTCGTCTTTGGCTCCTTCGATCAAAACCATGATGGCCCGTTCGGCCTTGGCAGGTTCTCGGGCAATGACGGCATTGAGCACAGCGCGATGCAGTGGGAGTGAATTCCTTGGACCATCCTTGATGCGGGTGGAGATTTCGAAACTGGTGCGCAGCAGTGCATTGAGCGCCTTGCTCATTTGTACCAACATGCGGTTGTGCGAGGCCTGCAGAAGGCCTTGATGAAATCGCATGTCGTGCGTGACGTAATCTCCCCCCTCATCGACCGCTTTTTTCATGCCGGCATAGGCCGACTCGATGAGGGCGATGTCTTGCGGTGTAGCCCGCTCAGCCGCCAAACGCACAGCAGCAGGCTCGACCACGCGGCGCAGCTCTTGCAGGTCTTTCAAAAATGCGGGCGTCAGGCCGCACTGGGCTTGCCACGCCACCACATCGGGGTCAAACCAATTCCAGTTGGCATCGGGCAGCACACGTGTGCCCACCTTGGGGCCCGTGAACAGTAAACCTTTGGCCACCAAGGACTTGATGACTTCGCGCACCACGGTGCGGCTCACACCGAATTGCTCACACAGCAGCGGCTCAGGCGGCAAGCTGGCGCCCACTGCGTAGCGCCCCGACAAGATAGCGTGGCCCAGCAAGTCAAGGGTGTGTCGGTGAAAGTTTTTGCTCATGGTGGTGATGATTCTGTGACTATCATATGATGATTGAACACACGCTTTCGACTCAGGAAAACCCTAGGAAAGTCATGTTGGCGTCAGTCATCACGCACGATGTCGCTGGCTATACAAGCTTGGCTTGTTTTTTAATCGTCATACGATAGTATTTTGAAATCTTTGCATTTTCTGCCCCTCACTGGAAGCCACTGATGCGTGATCAATCTGACCATAAAAAAAGCAATCTACCCCGCAAAAAGCCAGAAGACCTGCGCAGCCAGCAATGGTTTGGACGCCAAGACCGCGACGGCTTTGCCTACCGCAGTTGGGTCAAAGGCAAAGGCGTGCCGCACGACCAATTTGACGGCCGTCCCGTCATCGGCATTTGCAACACCTTCAGCGAACTGACCCCCTGCAACTCGCACTTCCGCACCTTGGCTGAACAGGTCAAGATCGGTGTGTACGAGGCCGGAGGTTTTCCATTGGAATTTCCCGTGATGTCGCTCGGCGAAACGTTGTTGCGCCCCACCGCCATGCTGTACCGCAACTTGGCGTCCATGGACGTGGAAGAAAGCATCCGAGGCAATCCGATCGATGGCGTGGTGCTGCTCATGGGCTGCGACAAAACCACCCCCAGCCTGCTGATGGGCGCGTCCAGCGCAGGCTTGCCCACCATTGGCGTGTCGGGTGGCCCCATGCTCAATGGCAAATGGCGCGGCCAAGAAT
>CAYRBW010000096.1:364-8342 GCA_964422575.1 uncultured Limnohabitans sp. | reverse complement strand
CAGGCCGTAGGTGTAGGCCGTCTTGTCTTTCCACTCCCGGCTGCGCATCGCGGCGACCGTGGGGAAAAAAACCGTGGATGCCTTGAACACGCCGGGCTGGGGGGCTTCGAAACCCTCGGGCGGTTGGTAGGGGTGGTGGATGAGGTGGGTGGTGGATTGCGACATGTCGTCAAAGTCTTTTTCGTAGTATTTGCGCCGCGTAATGGGTAGCGACCAGGCCTCAGAGGCGCTTCGCTTGCCAAGTCGGCCTTGCCGCTACCCCTTACGCGGCGGTTCCTTGGCTATCCGCCACGAGTGATGCTGGTTCCTGCCATGGGGGTGCGGTGTCGGGGGCGTCTTGGCCAGCGAAGCGCCTCTGAGCCCCGGCCAGTGCCCACCGATTCAGGGCTACCCAGCACGAAACAAGCAAGCTGGGATAATCGCACCCCATGCAGCCTCACCACCTCGAACTCCTTGCCCCCGCCCGCACCTTCGACATTGGCATCGAAGCGATCAACCACGGTGCAGACGCCGTCTACATTGGCGGCCCATCCTTTGGGGCGAGGTCGACCGCCGACAACTCGGTGCAGTACATCGGCGGTCCCAGTTTCGGTGCCCGAGCCAATGCCAGCAACGAGCTCAAGGACATCGAACGGCTGGTCAAGCACGCCCACCGATTTCACAGCCGCATTTTTGTCACGCTCAACACCATCTTGCGCGACGACGAACTCGAAGGGGCGTGCAAACTGGCCTGGCAGTTGTACGACGCGGGTGTGGACGCATTGATCGTGCAAGACATGGGGCTGCTCGAAATCGACATGCCGCCCATCCAGTTGCACGCGAGCACGCAGACCGACATTCGCACGCCCGAAAAAGCCAAGTTCCTGCAAGACGCAGGCTTGAGCCAGATCGTGCTGGCCCGTGAACTGACGCTGCCTCAGATCAGCGCGATCCGCGACGTGATCGACACCGAACGGACGGTGATCGAGTTTTTTGTGCACGGCGCTTTGTGTGTGGCCTACAGCGGCCAGTGTTTCATC
Source organism: uncultured Limnohabitans sp. (assembly GCA_964422575.1). Lineage (GTDB taxonomy): Bacteria > Pseudomonadota > Gammaproteobacteria > Burkholderiales > Burkholderiaceae_C > Limnohabitans_A. Next base: position 7,323 of record CAYRBW010000096.1, on the reverse strand, counting down.
AGCCACGCCCACACCGGGCGCAGTGCCAACCGGGGTGATTGCTCGCAAGCCTGCCGACTGCCTTACGAAGTCAAAGATGCACAAGGCCGCATCGTGGCACACGACAAACACGTGCTGAGCATGAAAGACAACAACCAAAGTGAGAACCTGCGCGATCTGGTGGATGCGGGCATTCGCAGCTTCAAAATCGAAGGCCGCTACAAAGACATGGCCTATGTGAAAAACATCACAGCCCATTACCGCAAGCTGTTTGACGAAGTGCTGACCGAGCGCCCCGAGCTGGCTGCCGCTTCGCATGGCCACAGCACCTTCAGCTTTGAGCCCGACCCGAACCAAAACTTCAACCGCGAGTTCACCGACTACTTTGTGCAAGGCCGCAAAGAAGACATTGGCGCGTTTGACACCCCCAAAAACCCCGGTCAGCCGATTGGCTGGGTCAGCAAGGTCACGCCCGAGTATGTCGAAATCACCACCGACGACCCGGCCACCGAGCTGCACAACGGCGACGGGCTTTGCTATTACGACCTGCAAAAAGAACTGATCGGCCTGCAAATCAACCGCGCAGAAGCACAAAAAACCAAAGGGGTTTGGCGACTGTTTCCCAAAGACCCGATGGTCGGCTTCAAAGACTTACGCAAAGGCGTGCCGGTCAACCGCAACCGCGACATGAGCTGGGTGCGCACATTGGACAAAAAATCCGCCGAGCGCCGCATGGGGGTGTGGATGCAACTGGCCGAAAGCGAAAGCGGTCTGCAACTGACCTTGACCGATGAGGCAGGTCACACCGGCACGGCCCACTTGGCCATCGCCTGGCAAGCGCCCAAGGACTCCGCTCAGGCGGCAGAAAAACTCCAAACTGCTTTGGGCAAACTGGGTGACACCTTGTTCGAGCCGCTGGATGTGCAAGTGGCCCTGCCCCGCCCCTGGTTCGTGCCGCCCTCACAGCTCAACGCCCTGCGTCGCGACGCCGTGCAGGCGCTCGAAAAAGCCCGCGCCCAAGGCCTGCACCGCCTGCCGCGTGTGGTGCCGGTGGAGCCGCCCGTGACTTACCCCGAAGACACGCTCACCTATCTGGCCAATGTGTTCAACCAAAAGGCCCGCGACTTTTATGCCAAACATGGCGTGAAGGTGATTGCTGCGGCTTATGAAAGCCAAGAAGAATTGGGCGAAGTCAGCCTGATGATCACCAAGCACTGTGTGCGTTTCAGCTTAAGCCTGTGCCCCAAACAAGCCAAAGGCGTGACGGGCGTACAAGGCACGGTGAAAGCCGAGCCGATGCTGCTGATCAACGGCAAGGAAAAACTCACCTTGCGCTTTGACTGCAAGCCCTGCGAAATGCATGTGGTGGGCAAGATCAAGAAGTCAGTGCTCAATGCCGTGCCCGAAAGCCCTGTGCAGTTCTACAAGAGCAGGCCCGTGCAAGGCATGCATTGATCCGATCAACCCTTGCACAGGGTTGTCAATCGGGCCCCTTAACGGTCCTGCCACAGCCATTCTGTGAGTTCATAACGGCCATCCAGCTTGCGCCAGACTTTGGTTTGTGCGATGCGCGTTGCGCCGTCCTGCGTCACCTGAAGCTGCAGCTGGTAGTTCAGGCCAGCCACCACCTGTTGACGCGCTTGCGCCACCTCTTTGAAGAGGATGCGGCTTTTGTTTTGAACGGCAAATGTTTGTACCGCAAATCGCGCGGCCTCTTGAACATCGGGGCTCATTGCATCGGCTTGTGACCAGCCCCCGGCCCGTGGCGTTGACGCGGCCTGCCCGGCTGCTTGCAATGGTGTTTTCACGTCAGGCGTGCACGCGACGAGCACACCAACGACCATGACGCAGGACAAAGTCCAATTGAGCTTCATCTGAGCCTTTCATCCCAAAGGTTTGAGCAATTCATTCAGATCGGACTCGCCAAACAATGGTTCTTTGCGCTGAACAGCGCCTTCATACATGTCTTGTGCCAGCTGGGCTTTGCGTTCTTGCAGGGCCAGCATGCGCTCTTCGATGGTGCCTTGGGCCACCAGTTTGACCACCCACACGTTTTGGGTTTGACCAATGCGGTGGGCGCGGTCAGTGGCCTGGTTTTCCACCGCCGGGTTCCACCAAGGGTCGTAATGGATCACGGTGTCCGCCTGCGGCAAGTTCAGGCCCACACCACCTGCTTTCAAACTGATCAAAAACAGCGGCACCTGGCCGCTGGTGAATTGATCGATGATCCTGTCGCGGTTTTTGCTTTGCCCCGTCAGCTTGACCCACGGAATGCCCAAAGCAGGCAAGGCTTCTTCAATCAGACCGAGCATTTCGGTGAACTGAGAGAACAGCAAAATCTTGCGCCCCTCGGCCACCATTTCGGGCAGCATGTCCAACAACTGGTTCAGCTTGGCCGATTCGCGCACCGGGGCTGCCACGCTGAGCTTGAGCAGACGAGGATCGCAGCAGACCTGTCGCAGCTTCAGCAAAGCATCCAGGATGGTGATTTGCGATTTGCCCAGCCCTTGTGTACTCAATGCCTCGCGCACGGTTTTTTCCATGCCCAGGCGGATGGATTCGTACAGGTCGGCTTGCTGGCCTTCGAGCGGCACCGGCATCAGGGTTTCGATCTTGGGCGGCAATTCGCTGGCCACCAGGTCTTTGGTCCGACGCAGCATGAAGGGTGTGATGCGCACGCGCAGTTGTGCCATTTTTTCGGCGCTGCCCTGACGCTCGATCGGGTTGCGAAAGAGTTCGGTGAAACGCCGCTGACTGCCCAGAAAGCCTGGCATCAGAAAGTGAAACTGACTCCACAATTCGCCCAGGTGGTTTTCAATGGGTGTGCCCGACAGACACAACCGATGCACCGCTGGGATTTCTGAGGCGATTTGTGCGGCGTTCGTGTTGGCATTTTTGATGTTCTGTGCTTCGTCGAGCACCAGCAGATGCCAAGGCACTTCGAGCCACATCTCGCGGTCACGCGAGAGCAGCGAATAGGCGGTGATGACCACATCAAAAGCACAAAGCTCTTGCGCAGTCTCATGGCGCGACAAACCATGGTGGATGTGGGTTTTCAAGCTTGGGCAAAAACGCGCCGCTTCGCGTTGCCAGTTGCCCAGCAAACTCACAGGAGCGACGATCAGCGCCGGTTGTGTCAGCCGCCCCGCTTGTTTTTCGGTCAGGATATGGGCCAGTGTTTGCAGCGTTTTTCCCAAGCCCATGTCATCGGCCAAGATGCCCGCCAGACGGTGCTCGCGCAAGAACTGCAGCCAGTTCAAGCCCTGCTGCTGGTAAGGGCGCAGCGTGGCTTGCAGGCCATCGGGCAGCGGCACTTCAGCAAGCGCTGCCGCGCCTCGCATCTGCTGCACCAGGGCCAGCAGGCTGTGGGCCCCCTGCCAGACAGCACCCTCACCCAATGAGGCCGCGGTGCGCAATGCGTCCAGACGCGATAGGCGCAGTGCGTCGCCGTCCCAGTCCCAATCGTGGCCGCGTTCGCCGTACAACTCCATCAGCATGGCGAACCAAGGCTTGATTTTGGCGGTCGGCAGCTTCACATAACCAGGCCCTTGCAAGTCGGGCAGGTACAAATGGTCAGGCAGACGGTCAGTGCGTTCGCTGTCCAGGGCCGTCACCGATAGACCGGAACGGGCCAGCGCTTTAAGGATCTCGGGCACCCACGGCAAGATGTTCACTCGCTGTCCGTCGATGTCCATGCCCAGCGACAAATCAAACCAAGGCGATGTATCCTCGGCCCCGTCCTCAGCGTCTTGACCGTTCATGCGCACATGCACATCATCGGCCAAACGCAACCAGTGGTTCAGGCCCTCACGGCTGTGCACTTCGAGCCCCGCGTCGCGCAAGGGGGCAAAGTCCGATTCGATCCAATCGAGCCAAAGGGCTTGTCCATCGGGGCCAGGCATGCCCAAAAAGTTGTCGTCCCACAACTGAAAGCCCAAATCGTCCAGCAGGTCCCACACCTCACGCTCGGCATTCAGATCGCGCAAGACCATGCGAGCCTGCACGCCTTGCCCGACCACCACGCGTGGTTGGTGGTGCGCCCAGTACCCGGTGCAATCGGCGTATTGAAATTTCAATTCGGCCTGAAACAACCCTTGCTCATTGCGCAAGTGCATGGGCAAAGGGGTGATCTGAAGCACCCCAACTGGAACGACGCCACGGATTTCGGGCATATTTCCGATCACGGGTGGCAAGGGCAAGGGGCCCATCGCATCCATCAACTGCTGTTGAAATTTCACCGCCACGCGCTCGGACAAGACCGGTGCCTGCGTGAGCTGCAACACCTGCTCGGCGCTCAGGCCTTGTGTGTCCAGCAGACCACAAGTGCCCTGCTGCGGGTGGACAAACAAGGGCGGCTCATTCAAGCCATGCACAACACCCGTCTGCGCTGACTGCATCTGCAGCCGCCAGCCTTCGGGGTGATTGTCTTGCGCGGGTACCGCTTGCCAGTGGCCACTGAACACCACTGGCTGATCGCTCCAGACCAAAGGCCGAAGTGTTTTGCCTTCCTCCCACATCAGGCGACCCGTGCTGCTGCACAAGCGCAGCAACAACTCAGCAGCAGCGCCTTGCAACTTGACCGCACTTTGAAAACCATACGCGCTGAAACTGTTGGTGGCTGGGCAAGCCTTCATCAGGTCAAAAATACCCCGCTCACCCGGCTCGCATGTGCGCCAAATGGGGGCACTGGCCAAGGGTTGGTTGGTGACTTTTTTGGGCTTGCTCCATCCACCGTTGGGCTTGGATACCGCCTGCTTGATGCTCAGATGGAAAACGGGCCTGTGGCCCGTGGTGGCCGCAGACAAGCAATACAGAAAATGCTCATGGGCTTTACTGGGCAGCAAAAAACCGGTTTGTGCATCGGCCGCTTGCAAGCGGGCCAGCCAGTCGCGCACCTGATATTCGGCTAGCTGCAAGGCCCTTTGCCGACGCGCCTGGATCTGCTGCTCCGAGTGGTTGTCGACATCGCCCACACCAGCCAAGGGCTCGCGCAAAGCAATGCCCTGCATGGCCACCAAAATGCCCAACGCTGCACCGTGCTTGCACATCCGTCCGACAGGGCAAGTGCAGGTCGCACGCCAAGCTTGCAGATTGCCCCCATCGGACACGCGCAAATGGGCAGTCACACGGTAAGGGTCTAGCAAAGTGCCTTGCACATCGGCATCAACGCGCCAGTCAGTACCGTCAGGTGTCAGTCTTGCAGACAACACTTCATTTCTGAGGTACAGCGCCGTGCCTTTGGCCCATGAATTGGAGTCAAAATAAAACGCCAGCTGTGAGGGCGGGAACCACTGATCAGACATCGTGGATCAAGCCTGCAAAGGCCCTCATCAACCCACCCACTTACGGGCGTTTTGCCACACGCGCAACCACGGGCTGGTCGAGGCGATGTCGCCACACGTCCAGCTCATTTGCACATTGCGGAACACCCGCTCGGGGTGCGGCATCATGGCCGTAAAACGTCCATTGGCCGTGGTCACTGCCGTGAGGCCGTCTGCGCTGCCGTTGGGGTTGAACGGGTACTGCTCGGTGACCTGGCCATAGTTGTCCACAAAACGCATCGCGCCAATGGCCTGCGCGGGATTGCCCCGATGTTTGAAGTTGGCAAAACCTTCGCCGTGCGCCACGGCAATCGGCAAGCGGCTGCCCGCCATGCCTTGCAAAAACAGGCTGGGCGATTCCAACACCTCAACCATCAACAGACGCGCTTCAAAGCGCTCACTCTGGTTGGTGGTGAAACGTGGCCAAGCCTCAGCGCCGGGAATGATGTCGGCGAGTTCGGCAAACATCTGGCAGCCGTTGCACACACCCAACCCAAAGGTATCGCTGCGACCAAAGAAACCCTTGAATTGATCGGCCAGCGCCGGGTTGAAGGTGATGCTGCGGGCCCAACCGATGCCCGCGCCCAGCGTGTCGCCGTAGCTGAAGCCGCCGCAAGCCACCAGGCCTTGGAAGTCGGCCAAGTTGGCACGGCCCGATTGCAGGTCGGTCATGTGCACGTCGTGCGACTCGAACCCCGCTTGGTGAAAGGCGTAGGCCATTTCCACATGCGAGTTGACGCCCTGCTCGCGCAGGATGGCTACTTTGGGGCGTGACAAATTCAGGAACGGCGCGGCCACGTTCTCCCTTGGGTCAAAGCTCAACGCCACATGCATGCCGGGGTCGCTGGCCTGGCCTACGGCGGCGTGTTCGGCGTCGGCGCAAGCCGGGTTGTCGCGCTGCTGGCAAATCTTCCAGCTCACGCTGTCCCAGACCTGGTGCAGGTCTTCGAGCTTGGCGGCAAACACTTCTTTGGTGTCACGCCAAATGCTCAGTTCGCCCACGCCTTTTTGAATGGTGGAGCTGGTAGGACGGGTTTTGCCAATGACGTGCGTGTGCTTGGACAGGCCGTGCTCGCGCAGCGTCTGCAAAACGGCGTTGCGGTCGGTGGTGCGCACTTGCAGCACCACGCCCAGCTCTTCGTTGAACAGGGCTTTGAGGGTGAGTTCTTCGCGGCGGGCACTGACTTGCCCCGTCCAATTCTTGGCATCGCCATGGTCGGCGCGGCTGTCAGAAATGCCGTCGCCTTCGGTGACCAGCATGTCCACATTAAGGGCCACGCCCACATGGCCTGCAAAAGCCATCTCGGCCACAGCGGCCAGCAAGCCACCGTCGCTGCGGTCGTGGTAGGCCAGGATCTGGCCCTTGACACGCAAAGCGTTCACAGCGTTGACCAAGCTGACCAAGCTTTGCGGGTCTTCCAAATCGGGCACGCTGTCACCAAACTGGCCCAGCACTTGACCCAGCACGCTGCCGCCCATGCGGTTGCGGCCTTGGCCCAGGTCGATCAACAGCAAGCTGGTGTCATCGGTCTGCGCATCGAGCTGTGGGGTCAGCGTGCCACGCACATCGGGCAAACTGGCGAAGGCGGTGATGATCAGACTCACGGGTGAGGTGACTTTGCGGGTCTCGCCCTCGGCCTGCCATTGCGTGCGCATCGA